>JAAEQG010001031.1 GCA_024231775.1 bacterium | reverse complement strand
GGTTTCTGTTACTGTTTTAATTCCCTCCTACAACTCGGCTCACACCATCCGCGCGACCCTTTCATCCCTGCTGGCGCAGAATTTCGACGAACCCTACGAAATCATCGTGGTGGACAGTTCGCCCGACGAGACCCCACACATCATCACCGCCGAATTTCCCACAGTGCGCCTGATCCACCTCGACCGGCAAACCGACCCCGGCACGGCGCGTAACTTGGGGCTGCTCCAGGCAGCGGGGGAAATCATCGCCTGCATCGACGCCGACTGCATCGCGCCACCCGATTGGCTGGGGTGTATGGTGGCGGCTCAGCGGGAAGGACACCAGGTGGTGGGCGGCACAATCGAAAACGGCAACCCGGAGAGCATCATCGCCTGGGCCGGTTACCTGGGCGAGTTTCGTGAGTGGCTGCCGGTGGGGCAAGCGCGCCTGGTCAACCACGTGCCGACCTGTAACATCTCTTATCGCCGCTCCATATTCGTCCGCTTTGGAGGATTTCCCACCAAATTCTATCCCCAGGAGGACCTGCTCTTCCACTGGCGGCTTTCGCAGAGCGGAGTGCCCGTATGGTTCGATCCGGACATCCGCGTGCGACACGTCCACCGCTCCACCTGGCGCGCCTACAACCGGCACCTGCGTCGCATCGGGCGCATCACGGCGCGGGTGCTCAAACTGACCTGCGAAGAGGGCGTCTTCCTGGCGCGCTCCCCG
>JAAEQG010001030.1 GCA_024231775.1 bacterium | reverse complement strand
GCGGGGATGTTCAAGATGCGGTCGATCAGCGGGGGCAACTGCCCTCCGTCACTACCAAATCCGCCGTTGCCCCAGCCGGAGTAGGAACGGTTGGCCCAGTCGATCCCGAAGAAGTCAACCCCATAGGTATTGTCGTAATCGTAGGGGATGTACTCGAAGCGGTCGGTGTCCTGGTTGTGATAGAGGAAGTAGTTGTTGGCTCCGTACCAGTAGTTGTCCCACTGCCCAATGGTGACGTCGACCGCCATAGCCCGCAGGAAGTTGTCCACGCTGAAGCGGGCCATGATCCCGGCGGCGAAGGTGGGATCGTCGGTGTTGTTGATGAAGTCGATGAAGTTCGCCAGATCAGTGTAGTCGGGACTGTCTTCGTTGATCTCTTCCTGGTAGGTTAGTCCACCTCCGAGGTTCTGGTACGTCTCCGGCGTCCCCGGAGCCACATAGCGCAGATCGGCCCGGGCCCCTTTGTACACACACTTGTAGAGGTTGCCCTCGTCGTTCTCGTACCAGGCATCGACGAACTCGTCGTCGATCTGCTCTATATTGATGTGCATACCTTCGACGTACGTCCCGTCGTTGATCTTCAACTGCACGTGATGCGCCCGGGGAGAGGGCACGCCCATCGCCTTGAACAGATCCCAAGCCAGCTTGGAGCGGGTGATCGCAATGTCGTTGTGCTCGCCATTGACGTTGAACTTTTCCAAGCCGTGGAACTCCCGCCCGGGGACGAATTCGTTGAACTTGAGCTTCCAGGACTTCTTAACCGAATCGCGTGACGTGTTGCCGCGCGGCCGAATACCCACGTCGGCTATGGTCTCGTCGATCTGCGAGTTGACCACCCGAACCGAGCAGACCTTGTAGACATCGCTGTGCGGATCCGCCAAGCAGTCCAGCAGATCGGCTGGGGCCATAGTCACGTAGATGAAGGTGATCTCGCCGTCCAGGAAAAGGGTCGAACCCGCATCGCTGTAACCGGCGTCACCGGTGGGCGTAGGATTCACCGCCAGCGCCGCCGGCGCCAGAGACAACCCGCCAACCACAAGCAGAATCGGTAGAAGACGCATGCTCCGCTCGGTACGAGTTCCCGAAACGACGGGTCGGCATGTGGAGAATCGCAGTGGGTTCATTGGCTTTACGTCCCATAGTCGTGTTGGAATACAGCATAGTCGGCGACGTCGGTATCGCCGTCGTCGTCCAGATCGGTATCCACCCCCGCGGGGCAACCTCCCGGCGGGGCGCTGAACGGTCCGCCCAAGCAGGCCTGGAAGGTGGCGTAGTCGGTCAGATCCACGTCACAATCGGTGTCGAAGTCGGCGGCGGAACGATCGATGCGAATATCGCACAGATTCACTTGCAGGTACTCATCCGCGGTCAGGTTGCCGTCGGAGATCACCGGGTCGGGCACTTGGTACCCGGGAAGCAAGGCGCCACCGTCGCCGGTCTCATACGGAGCGGCTGCCAGGTAGACCGCCGCCGGAACACTGCCGAACTCCTCCGCCAGATTGATCGTACCTTCAAGCACTCCGCCATTGGGGCCGGTGGCTGCCTGGGTCGAGCCGGATGCGTCGAACCAGTTTACGTAGTCGTTGTCGTTCTCGTCCGCGAGGAACACCGCCCAGTCCGCCACTTGCCCGGACTTAGCCCACATGGCGCTGCGCATCGTCCCGGGAATCTCGGCGAGGAGGATGAAGTGATCGTTGCCCTCTCCCGCATCTGCGCAGGCGACGTACAACACGTCTCCGCTCAGCCCGGCGTACAGGTGCAGCCCCGAGCTCGGAGCCAAGTCGGTCGCCTCCGCGTCCAGCGTCCCGTCCATATCCCATTCGTGGGTCGGCGGAGCGCCTCCGGTGACGGTGAAGTGCCAGTCCTGTTCGTTGTTGTTATCCCAGGTACTCGCGCAATCGTTGAACACCATGTCCAACTGAGTGGCTGACGACTGCACGGGTACGGTGATCTCCCAGACCGATTCGACCGCGTTCCAGCTCATCTCCGGATCCGAGGGTATGGTCGGACTCCACCCGTTGAAACCGTAGTGCAAGCACACCGGCGAAGCCCCAGCCAGCGGTCGCCCGGTGGGGTCGTAGGATATCGCCACGTCCTGAGCGGCTACCGCAGGATCCGGGTCGATCGTCACCACGTCTTCGTTACCGCCGCTGCCCGATCCGTCACCGATGTAGACGTGGTGAATCGGGCTTCGGGCGACATGGCCCTTGCCATCCGTGGCTTCGAGGTAGTAGTCGATGAGCACCTCGCGCAGACCGGTCACCTCCACGTAGTATTCGTCCGCGATGTAGGCGGGCATCTCGAAGAAGTCGATGCTGGGATCGCTGTGGAAGTTGCCCGCGGGAAAAGCCCGCGCGGTCATGGGCAGGTTCTGCCACGCGCCCACCTCCGCCCCACCGGCGTAGGTCTCGTTCTGGGTGCTGCTCAGCGGATTGGTGCCGTCGACATCAACGCGGTACTTCAGGTTTGCGGAGGTGATCCCGGAGACGTCATAGGCAAAAGTCCATACCCAGAAGTCGCCGTCGGACTCATACTGGGTGTAACCGTACTGCGGGCCGAAGTTGGTCGAGCCCGGATTCCACGGGTGGCGCTGCGGCGCCCAGATGGTCGGCGGGGTGGTATCCTGCGACGCGTCACCGATGACCGCGTCGGCGTGGTTCACCGCTTCGTTGCAGGCGATGGTCGGTTTGACCTCCATGTCCAGGGCTGTGCCGTAGTACATGTAGCCGGAGTTGAGCGCCCCCAGGAAATAGTGCCAAGCCCGTTCAGCCGAGCTGGTGCTGCCGTCGGGGTGGAGGATCTTGTTGATGTTCACCCCGCCGGCGATCTGCTCCGCAGTATCCACCCGGTTCTGGGCGGCGGTGATCACCGCCCAGTTGCGCTCGTCCTCCGCCCAGCCGTTAGGAATGTCGATCTGCCCACTACCGTTGACCAGCGGCCAGTTCCAGTTGAGCATGATCGGCGAGCCGAAGTCTCCGTCGGCGTTGACCCACGCTCCGTCCTCCACGTGGACGACGTCGCCGGCGGGAACGGGATGGTCCGCCAGGTACTCCTCGATCACCGTGGCGGTATACCCCGCCGCCTGAGCCTGACTCACCAGGTCGGGCGTGGCTTCCAGGTAGTAGCTGTACCCCCCGCCCCAGGCGTTGTCCCCATCGTGGGCCATGAGCACCAGCATGGGACGCCCCGGATCGTTCTGTGCCTCGAGCGTGTTGAACGGCCCCAGGCCCATCGTTCCGTATCCGTTGTCCCAACTGATGGCCTGGGCCGCCGGGACCACGATGACTTCGTACACCGCACCGGTGCTCGGATCCACATGCCGGGCGCGATGCGGGGTATAGCCGAACGGGTACGCCGTGGTCGGCGAACAGCCGCGGTCGATCTGTTTACGATACCAGTTCGCCTGAGCCGGATTGAGCTGATCGGCGGCGTTCGGC
>JAAEQG010001029.1 GCA_024231775.1 bacterium | reverse complement strand
GCCGAACGCGAGGCGGTGGCGTCCAGGGAGGTATCGGAAACGTGGGAGGGGGATGGCAGGAGAGCGCGACCGAGGGAGTGCAGCACAGCGAGTCGGGCGGCCACGCCGAGAGCAGCGGCGTGTCGAGCGGCCACACCGAGAGCAGCGGTGAGTCGAGCGGCGTGTCGGATGGACACAGCAGTTCCATCTCCGGCGGGGTGTCGAGCAGCCAGGGTTCGTCCTGGTCCCACACTCCGGCGCACCAGACCGTGACGCAGTCCCATTCCAGTAATTCGTTTGCGTCTACCACGAATTCAGTGGCCGACACCGAGTCGGAAGCGCACACCGAATCACAAGGTGTGTCACAGGCCGACGGCGTCAGCCATTCCGTGGCCGTCACGTCGGGGAGTTCGCGTTTCTCATCCAGCACACATTCGCAGTCGGACACGACCTCGCACTCGGAGACGACGTCTTTTGCGCGCACCGAATCGACCTCCGATAGCCGGGGACACGGAGTGACCCGCTCGCACGGAGTCTCGCGGAGCGCGGGCGTGAGCGCAGGGCGGAGCCTGGGCCAGTCGATGGGGCAGGGATTTGGGATGGGGGTAGCGCCGAGTTTCAGCCTGTCGCGTTCGTACCAGTGGTGGAACGACCAGGCGGCGCAACTGACGGCCATCCTGCGGGCGCAGGAGGAGCTATTGCGGCGGGCGACGTTGGAGGGAGCGTTTTTGACCGACTTTTACGTGCTGACGCGCAACGAGCGGGGGGCGGCGGTGGCGGAGACGTCGCTGCGGCAGGCATACCAGGGATCGGGGGACCTGGTGGTCACGCCGGTCCAGACACGGCCATTGAGTGCGGAGGAGCAGGCATACATCCGCCTGCACGCGATGTCGTTCACGCAGAGCACGCGCGAGGAGCGGGTGGCCGG
>JAAEQG010001028.1 GCA_024231775.1 bacterium | reverse complement strand
CGCTGAGCGCCGCGATGGTATCGCCCCCGAAACAGTGGGAGGCCTTCGTGGGGATCTTGCCCCTATCAGGACCGGGCGGCAGTCGCCACTCGGTCGCCGCCGGGCCCTCTCCGATCCAGGGGAACGCCGAGATGCGTAGCCGGGCGCAGCCCATCGGAATCAGCGTCACGGTCTCGGCGCGTTCGTCCGACTTGACGGGACTCTGCTGGACTTCGTCGATCAGGCCCTGGTGGTCCGCCTGCCAGTTCGGAATCCGCTTGGCTTTGGTGGTGATCTCGATCGGGGCGGCGCTGGTCACGAAGGGCTGATCGTCCTTGGGCCAACTCCGCTTCCTGACCTTGAACTGCGAATCGAGCGACTTGCCCGGATCGATGAGGAGCCCATAGTTCCAGGGCGTTGTCGGGTGCACGTCCAGGGCGGGCCACTCGTCGGTGCCCCCGTAGCGGGTGTACTTCTCGCCGATCTTCAGCGAGTACGTCAGCGGGCCGCGATCGACCGAGACGCTGTCCCCGTTCCGCGCCCAGTAGCGCAGGCCCAGGGTCATGGGCAACGTCAGATCGACCTTGTCGCTCTGTTGCCAGAGCCGATCGATCACGATATAGGATTGCGGGCGACCTCGCACTTTCATCTTCTTGCCGTTGATCTTGACCACCGGTTCGGCGCACCATCCCGGCACGCGGAGGTACAGCGGGAAGCGCACGCGATCTTCCGTATTGACAATGAAGCGGATCGAGTCTTCGAAGGGATAGCGCGTCTGGGCCTTCAGTGTCACCTCCTGGCCCGGACCCACCTTGGCGGTGACCTCGGAAGCGGCGTACAGCACCGCAGCCAGGCCGTTGTCCGGGGTCGCCATCCACAGGTGCTCGGCGTAGTAGGGCCATCCGTGGGCGACGTTGTGCTGGCAGCAGCGGTAGCTGTGCGGATTGTAGGAGAGCATCTCGCCCCCGTTTTGGATGCCGGGCGCTTTGTTGGTGTGGTCGAGCTGGCACGCGTTCGGGCTGGTCAGGTAGTGCAGGCCCTTGAGGTCGGCGGTCATCGAAGGTGGGAACGTATTGAAGGCGACGTCCTCGCACCGGTCCGCCCATTTCAGATCACCGGTGACTTTCAGGAGCATCTCGCAGGACAGCATGAACTCGACCGACGCGCAGGTCTCGAT
>JAAEQG010001027.1 GCA_024231775.1 bacterium | reverse complement strand
GCCCAGGCCAAGGTCAAATCCGCCTTCGCCGCGGCGGCGCGGGTTCCGGTGAGCAGTGGTCTGACCGGTGCGCAGGCGGCTGAGCGCATTTTGCAGGCGCAAGGCCTGGAGCACGTCGGAATCGAGCCCGCCCGGGGCATGCTGGGAGATCACTACGACCCGCGCCACAAGGTGCTGCGGCTGAGCCCGGACGTGTACAACGGTCGGTCGCTTGCCGCGGTGGGGGTAGCGGCTCACGAAGCCGGTCATGCCATTCAAGACCGCGTCGGCTATGCGCCGTTGGCCCTGCGTAATGGGATTGTGCCCCTGGCCAAACTGGGCTCTGGCCCGGCGATGGCCATGTTCGTCCTGGGGGCGTTGATGAGTTGGGGCGGGCTTCAGGTGGCGGCGATCGTCACCTTCTCCGCAGTCGTGGTTTTCCAGTTGATCAACCTCCCGGTGGAGTACAACGCGAGCAGCCGCGCCCGGCAGGTGCTCCTGACCAACGGTATCATCGCTCCAGGCGAGGAGCGCAGGGTGGGTAAGGTGCTGAACGCCGCGGCGCTGACCTATGTGGCAGCTACGGTTACCGCGATCCTCACCCTGTTCTACTTCTTGATGCGCTCCGGTCTCCTCGGCGGCAGAAGGTAATCGGTTCTCCTCCCAAGAAGCTAGCCAAGAAGGTCGATTAGTGGGCGGGGGGTTCGACGGGCTGGGCGAGGGTATCACCTGCCCCGACCGTAGGGGCGCAAGCATGCCAGCTCCAGTAGCAGTTCCAGAAAGGTAGTGTTGCTTTCGCCGGTAATCGTAGCGGCCTGCGTCTCGCAGGCCGACGGCCGGCGGGGACGCAGGCCGCGTACACGGTTGTGGGTTCATTACGGTCTGCCAATCTCGGGCATCACGTCCAATCGGCCCCAACGGAACGATGCCCCCCGGCTGCAACCCTACCTTGGGGGCGAGTTCCTTTCTGGGTGCCTTCCCTTGATGGCTAGAGCGGGGGGAGTGTATCCGCCCGTAAAGCCGCGCGGACCATCGGCATACGAACGGTTTATGATTGACCCTCCAGGTGCCGATTCGCTACAATAGGCGCCCCCAGGGGGACTACGAGGGGCAATCCGAGAAGCAGCGGTGTTATGGGACGGCGCCGCGCCCACACAGTTACACTCCCACGAGAAAGGCGGGAACACACGGTGGATCGACAAGAGGTATCGAGCGGCTACTTGCTGGTGGCGATTCTCCTGGCGGTAGTCGTTCAAGGGGGATGGGCTGGCCCCGCGCTGGGGGCAACGGGGACGACTCAGGACGACCTCGGTCGGCATATGCCCGCGGTGACGGACGCGGCGCTGTTCGAACGGGTAGCCACCGCGGTACATAGCCGGGAGCCGGCCTTCACGCAGATGGGCTCGGACCTGCGACTGCCGTCGGATACGACGCTGGATCGCGTCGAGGTGCGCGACTCCGTCGTCCACCTCGACCTGACGCTGCCCTCCGAGGCGGAGGAGTGGTCGCCGTCGGCCTTGGAGGCGGAAGCCTTGGCCCGCCGGTTGGCGGTCGCCGTGCAAGACGATCTGGATTTCGGCGGCGTGCGCGTGCAGGTTCGGGTTGGCCCGGACGGTGCCTACCACTTGCTCGAGGACTTCGTCGAGTCGGTCGAGGCCGGCGTGTACCCTCCGCTGAAAGAGGATTCCGAGGTTCCGCCAAGGGCAGCGCCAGGGTCCGCCGACCAGGAGCGTTCCGGCCCGGTGGCCAACGCGGGACATCAGCCCACCGGGGCGCTGAGCGGCGTCACGGTGTTTGCGGCGGCGGGGCACGGCTGGACGGCGGGGACTTCGAGCTGGTACCTGCAGCGCCCGCTGCTGCTGAACATGATCGAGGACTACGGGAACATCGATCAGCTTAACTACTTCGTCAACTACCTGTTCAACGCCGGTGCGACCGTGGTTCCGTTTCGTCCGATCGGCTACCAGGACAACGAGATTGTCCTGGACCAGGACGATCCGGAGGTGACCTATGCGGGAACCTGGCTGGACAGCACCGGAAGCCCGTACTACGAGAACGGGCGTACCGCCAGCGGGGTTCACTACCGTTACGCGCCCACGAGTTCGACGGAGACAGCGACAGCCCGGTACACGCCGGATATCCCCGAAGCCGGTTCCTACCCCGTGTACACGTGGTTACTGGACAGCGACAACCGGGCTCCGCAGCTCTACCGCATCGTTCACTCGGGCGGAACCACCGAGATCATCGTCGATCACCGTATGGTGGGTAAAGGATGGGTCTGGCTGGGCAGTTACTACTTCGAGAGCGGGACCGGCGGATACGTCGAGATCAGCGACGAATCCAGCGTGCTGAGCAAGAACGTGATCGCGGACGCCATCCGCTTCGGGAACGGGATCGGCGACGTGGTCGGCGGCGGCCCGGGCACAATCAGCGGGTACCCGCGGGACGAGGAGGGTCAGCGATACTGGGCGGAGTCGGAGACCGGGGACAACGCGGTGGGCATGTCCAGTACGATCTACGATCTCTCCGGTTCGAATGACGGAAGCGACAACGTGGGTACCGCGGCGCGGTGGGCTCGGGAGATGAACAACACGACGACCAACAACGACCGCTGGCGTCGGATCTACATGGAGTATCACACTAACGCGGGCGGCGGGCGTGGTACGGTGGCTTTGGTTACGGGCAACTACACGACGCATCAGCTTGACTACGCCACGATTCTGGGGGACGAGATCGAGCAGGACATGCAGATCCTCGACTCCGGGTTCGAGCATACGTGGATATCGCGATACAACCCGTACACTGCCTCTTTCGGAGCGATCAGCACGACGAACAACAGCAACGAGTTCGACGCGACCATCCTGGAGGTGGCTTTCCACGACAGCCCCGAGGACACGGCGATGCTGCTGGATCCCAAGGTACGCAACGCGGTGGCCCGTTCCACCGTACACGGAATGATAAAATTCTTAAATGGTATTCCGAGCAGCACGATTCCTCTGGACTTCCTTCCCACCGAACCGCGCAAGGTGCGGGCGGCGCATAACGGAAGCGGCGGAGTGGTGGTGGCGTGGCAGGCGCCGTTGAGCGGCGAAGCCTATGGAGACGCGGCGACCGGATACCGGGTGTACCGTTCGACGAACGGGTACGGATTCGACGGGGGAACCGACGTGGGCAACATGCTGGCAACCACGCTACTCGACGTTCCCGCGGAGACCACCACGTACGTTCGCGTAGCGGCGTACAACGCCGGCGGAGAGTCGATGCCCTCGGAAACCGTCGCGGTACGACGCGAGGCCGCCGGCCCGGCGGAAATCCTGGTGGTGAACGGATTCGACCGGGTCAGCCGCCAGCAGGATCCGGCGCACACGCTCAGCGGGGTGGGAACCCAACTTCGGCCGATCCTCGGGCGGGTCAACTCGTTCGACTACGTTATTCAGCACGCCGAGGCCCTGGCTGACGCCGGGGTGACCTTCGATACCTGCGCCAACGAGAACGTGATCGACGGAGACGTGACCCTGAGTACTTATGGAGCGGTGGTGTGGATCAGCGGCGAGGAGTCCTCCACTTTTGACACCTTCAACGCCACCGAACAGTCCCTGGTCTCGGCGTACTGCGGCGGTGGTGGGAACATCTTCGCCAGCGGTTCGGAGATCGCCTACGATCTGGACTACCTCAACAACGGGCGCTCGTTCTACAACAACTACCTCAAGGGAGACTACGTGGGGGATGACGCGGATACCTACTCGGTCGCTGCCCAGGCGGGTTCGATCTTCGCGGGGATCTCGTCTTTCACCTTCGATGACGGGGCGCTGTTCTACAACGTGAACAGTCCCGATCGCCTGAACGTCTCCGGCGGCAGTACGGTTGGGCTCAGCTACTCGGGGGGTACGGGCGGGACCGCCGGAGTGGTGTACGACGGAGCCTTCCGGGCAGTCACCTTCGGTTTTCCGTTCGAGACCATCACCAGTGCAGCCCGGCGTGCGGACGTCATGGCGGCGATCGTCGAGTTCTTCGACATCACCTCGAACGGACCCGTGCCGATCGAAATCATCGTCGAATCCCGGGATACCGGCGGGGCGGTGACCCCGGCGCCGACGTACGAGGAGAGCGGTACGTGGGCGAGCAATGATACGGTCAAGAGTACCGTGGCTGGTCTGGTCGGGCTGGGCAGCCGCTATGCGGAGTACACGCTGCCTACCCCGGGGACCGAGAACACCGACTTCGTGCCGACGCTGGCTGCGGCGGGCAAATACGAAGTCTTCGGGACCTGGGGCAACGAGGCGAACTGTCGAGACGCGCGGTTCAGTGTCCGACACCATCACGGGGACACCGAGTTGGAGATCGACCAGATGCCGGACACGTTCGGAATGTTCAGCAACGCCAACCGGTGGGTGTCTCTGGGCGAGTACTGGTTCCAGGAGGGGCAGAACCTGGCCACCGCCTCGGTGAACCTCTCGGTGGAGACGGTTTCGGACCAGCCGGAACCGAGCTACGCGCCGCGGGTGTATGCCGACGCCATCCGGTGGAGTCCCATCCGGGCTTGGCCCGACGGTGATGCGGACGGGGACAACGACGTTGATCTGCTCGATTTCGCCACCTTCCCGGCTTGTGTGAGCGGCCCGGGGGGCGGGTTGAATCAGCCGGAGTGTGAGGAGTTCGACCTGGACGTGGACGGCGATGTCGATTTGGCCGATTTCAGCGGCTTCCAGGCGGCGCTCTCTGCATCGTAGCCTGACCGGCGCTTTCGGTGTTGGCGGAAGGTTGCTAGAATCCGCCGCGTTATGCACATGCGTCGATGGGGTTTTTACGTTTGCTTTCTGGTCTCCGGGCTGTCCGCCTTGGTCTATGAGGTCGTCTGGCAGCGCATGCTCACCCTGGTGCTGGGGGTGAGCACGTGGAGCATCGCCGCGGTTCTGACCGCGTACATGGCTGGGCTGGCTTTGGGGGCTTGGGCGTTCGGCCGGGTGGCGGACCGGTCGTCGAACGCCGCCCGCCTGTATGGCGGGATCGAGCTGGCTATCGCCGCCGCCGGCCTGCTGGTTACCTACTCCATCAACCCCCTGCTCTCGGCGTACGTGCGGGTGGCCCATTCCCTGGACCCTAGCCTGCACCTATCCAGCCTCATCCGATTCGCGCTGGCCTTGGCGGTGCTGCTCGTACCCTGCATGTTGATCGGGGCGACGGTCCCGGTGATGGGCCGGCTGATGACCCGGAGTCTGGGCTCGGTTGGGGTCGGGTTCGGCCGCTTCTACGCGATCAACACGCTGGGTGCCGTGCTAGGTGCCGGCCTGGCGGGATTCTTTCTGATCCGCCTGGTGGGCATGGGTGCGGCGGTCTACGTGGCGGTGGCTGGCAACCTCTTCGTAGCGGTTCTGGCGATGGTGCTGAGCCTCACCACCGACCCGCCGGCAGTCTCCAGGCCGGATCCTGAGGTGTCGCCGGCTGATCCTCCGCCAAACGGAGCAGGGCAATCGCGCGCAGTCATGGTGCTGGCGGGTATCACCGGGTTGACGGCGTTGGGCTACGAGGTGGCTTGGGCACGATTGCTGGCGATCTTCACGCTCAACAGCGTCTACGTGTTCTCCATGATCCTCACGGTGTACCTAGCGGGTCTGGCGGCGGGCAGTGCCATCGCAGCCAGGGTCATCCGACGGGGGAAGATCAGTCTCTGGCTGGTGGTGGCGGTGGTGCAGATGCTCCTGGCGATGACCACGCCGGTGATGCTGTCTTTGCGGGGAATCGCGGCGGAGTTGGGGCACACGTATGTGTACCATGATCCAGCGTACCTGTGGCTCACCGAGTATGCGATGGTCGCCGCGGTGGTCCTCGTACCGACCCTGTTGCTGGGGGCGACGCTCCCTCTGCTGGTGGCCCTGGTTCCGGGAGGGACGCAAGCCCCGGGGCGCACGGTTGGGCGGGTCTACGCGCTTAACTCGGTGGGTACGATCTTCGGGGCTGCGGTCACCGGGCTGGTTTTGATACCGTGCTGCGGTTTGCGAACGACGTTGATGCTCTTTGCGGTGGCGAACTTCTGCGTGGGGTGCTACGCCGCCCACGTCGCCGCCCCGACGAACTCGCGTTGGCGCATCTTGACCCCCGTCGGTTCGATATGTCTGGTGTTGCTCTCTCTTCTGGCTCCGTTTGGAGCCAGGTTCATCCGCCCCGCGGGCGTCGATGATGAAGCGGCGATTCTCTACTATCGCGAGGGCGAAACCTCTGTGGTTCACATCGCCCAGACCCGGGCCCGCGGACGCGATTTCCGCGTGCTCTACGTGGACAGCCAGTCCGTCGCCGGGACGTCGGACGAGATCGTCACCGATCAGAAGATGCTCGCCCATCTCCCCCTGCTGCTGCACCCCGACCCGCAGCGGGCGTTGACCGTGGGGTTCGGAACGGGCGGGACTTCGTACTCGATGCTGCTACACCGCGTGGAGACGCATTGCGTGGAGATCGAGCGGGCTGTCCCCGCCGGAGCTCGTTACTTCGTCAAACAGAACGGAGGGGTGGTGAGTCTGGCGGCGGGGCTGGATGTCGGGCGGAAGGACTTTCGCCTGATTCTGGACGACGCCCGGAGCTGGCTGCACCGCGCCACCGAGCCATACGACGTGATCGTCGATGACCTGACCAGCATTCAGTACCGCGGCAACGGGAATCTGTTTACGGTCGAGTGCTTCGAGCTGATCAAACGCAACCTGACGCCGAATGGTATTGGCTGTGCGTGGGTCCCGCTCACCGGAGTCGATCCGGAACCGCTACGGGTGGTGGTGCGTTCTTTTCGGGAGGCGTTTCCGCACACGAGCATCTGGTACATGAGCAACCTGGTGAACGACTTCATCATTCTGGTGGGAACTCCGGGGCCGCTGGAGCTGGATCTGGAGGACTGGTCGCGGCGGATGGCTGAACCGGCGGTGGCGGACGATTTGCAGCTAGTCGAACTGCAGAACCCCTACAAGCTTGCCGGCGGCTTGCTGCTGACCGAAGCGGAGGTGGACTGCTTCGTCGGACCCGGACCGCTGCACACGGACGACCAGCCCATTCTGGACTACCTCACCCACGCGGGGGCGTACCACGACACCCTGGTCGAGAATCTGCGAGCCTTGATCGCCTGCCGAACTGACAGCCGGGACCGGGTCTCGTCCGCGCCGGAGGGGGTGTCCTACGATGCGTTCACTGAGGAGTGGGAGCGCTGGCACCAAGCTGTTGGCCATTTGCTCTCCGGCCACGCCTTTCAGCGGGCTGGAGACTCGGGTGCCGCCCGGGAGTCCTACCGGCGTGCCGGCGAACTCGTCCCCGAGGACCCCGGAATCGCCCGCTTGGCCGGTCTGTAGCGGCGGGCGAGTCAGGGTGTCGTCATGTCTGCCTATGGGCACCGTCGGGGTGAATACATGCCCCCCGTCGGTCTGGCGACCTCGTTATCAGCCTCAAAAACGCGTCCATGGGCGGAGATTGTCTTGGCAAGGGGGTTTTGATTCCGATAGAATCCTGTACAATACGTTCTGCGCGCGGGGGCAGTCGAGCTATTTCCGGCGTAGTCTTGCGGCGACTATGCCCGCATTTTCGGCCTGTCCCAAAGGGGGTTTGAGCGCGCGTTCACGGGTGGGTTACTGCTGGGATGCCGCACGGGGATCATGTCATGAGTCGTAGGACTGCTCGAGTGGTCGGTGCGCGGCGTGCGTTCACCCTGGTGGAATTGCTGGTGGTGGTGTCGATCATCGCCCTGTTGATCGCGATTCTCCTGCCGTCGCTGGCCAAGGCTCGTGATCAGGCCCTGACCGCAAAATGTCTGGCCAACCTGCACTCGCTCGGCCTGACCATCGCAACCTATACCGCGGACTACGATGGGACGCTGCCGGGTCCCGTCCATCCGGCGATCAAGCGGAAGTTGTTCAGCTTGACCGATGACAAGGACCGGCAGAAGTCGCTGACCTGGCTGTTGCGCCCCTACTTCGGTTCGGGAGGCGCCGCCAATCGAGAGAACACCTTTGCGGACAACATCTCCAGTTGCCCGGTCGCCGAGAGAATAGTGCCTGACAGCGTGTTCTTCGAGGTGGCCTCAAAACAGACCGGATGCTGGAGAGAGCGCCCCTACGGCTACGTGGTCAACTCGTGGGGCCCCAACGGCCAAGCCGGAAGCACGTTCGGCGGGACGCCCGAGTGGCCCTCGACGGACCCGCCGAACTACTTCGGCGCCTGGTTCTATTGTGACCCCAGTCCTTCGGCCCACCAGGGAAAGGTAAGCTGGCGCCCGAAGAAACTCGAGCGCATCAAGAACGCCAGCGCCGAGTGGGCGGTGGCAGACGCGTGGTACCGGCGGATTGCCCAAGGCGCCGTTCGTGGTGGCACGGAGCAGAAAAGGCAGTGGCTTGGAACTTTCGCGCCTCACGCCGGTAACTACCTGCCCCCGATCCCCGACCGACCGTTCCACGGGATTCGGTCGCGAGACGTCTCGACCCACTTGGATCAGGGCAAGGAGGTTCTGCCAGAGATCAAATTCAATGGTCTCACCGATATGCTGTATCTTGACACGCACGCCGCGTCACAGGGCGGCCAATGGCAGGGCAAGGGTGACGGCGGAACCGTGAACCCCTACTGGGAGAGGTTTGGCGGCAAGCACACCACGGACGAGCCCTGGACGGCGGAGTAGGCTGCCCCCACCCTCCGCCAGGATTCGTGAATGACTCGTAAGCGATTCGCGCACCTGAGTTTGTGACACCGACTACACGCCTGCCGACGTCCCCCAGAACCTCGGAGAATCGAGGGGATGTCGGAACGGGGACGTTTCTCTTGTTCGCAGTCAGACGCGCGGCGACGTAGGCAGAGCGCTGCAGACTGCAGGCGTTGCCTTGGGGGCCGCGTGGCGCGGCCCAGGACGAGCAAGCCCGATCGTAGTCGGCGATCCCCCCGATGAGACGCCTTTGTAGCGCCAACGCCTCTGCGCT
>JAAEQG010001026.1 GCA_024231775.1 bacterium | reverse complement strand
TCATCTCCGTTGCACTGATCGCCGCAGGGGGCGCCGAAATCGTCGCTCCCATCGCATGACGCGCAGGAAGACGGATTGTCTGGAGAGCCCATGTTGATCACGCCCAAGTTGGCGCTCAGGGTGACGTTGCCGTAGCCGTCGTAGCTGCGTTCGGTGCGGGTTGTGGCCCACTCGTTCTCACCTGCCCCTTCCTGGTGCACGATCTGCCGGGCGACCTGGCAGATGTGCCGGACGGGCAATCGCAAACCGCTCGTGGGAATTTCAGCCACGGAGCAGTCCCCGTACTCGACCTCTTCACGTCGTATCTCGGTGGGGTTTCCCTCTTTGCCACTGTAGGCTTGCTTCCACAGCAGCAGCCCGTTGTAGTATGGATCGCCGGCACCCACATCGTAATGCAGCACATCCAGCCCGGACTCCTGGCTGTCCAACTCGCTGTCGGCAAGCACTATCCTGTCCACCTGGGTGTAGCCGCGGAAGGTCTTCTCCACGCCGTCGTAGAAGCCGTGGTGG
>JAAEQG010001025.1 GCA_024231775.1 bacterium | reverse complement strand
TGCCTGGCCGCCGTAGAGATATTCCAGGAACAGGCCCCCGACGTCCGGGTGGAAGTGGTGGACACGCTGCAAGTGGCAATGTCGGTGGGGTGGGCGGCCATCGAATCCGCCCGCTCCGCGCTGGCCGGTTTCAGCTTTGACGAGGTCGTCCAGAAAGCGCGCGAGGTGGCGCAAAAGAGCACAATGATCCAGACTGCCGACACGTTGCGTTATCTCTACATGGGCGGGCGCATCGGCAAGGCTCAACATCTGGCCGGTTCGCTCCTCAACATCAAGCCACTGATCGGGATGCAGGATGGGGTGATCGTGGCGCTGGGCACGACCCGCAGCCGGCTCAAAGCCTACCGCCGGATGGTCGAGTTGATGCAGGAACGGATCGGGGAGGGGGCGCGCATCAAGGTCGCGTTCACGCACGTGCTGGCGCATGAGCAGATGGAGAAACTGCGGGCGATGGTCGCGGACCGCTTCGATTGTGTAGAGGTGATCGTGACCGAGCTTTCCCCCGCGCTCGCCGTCCACTCTGGGCCGGGCACGGTGGGGGTGAATTTTTATCCGGT
>JAAEQG010001024.1 GCA_024231775.1 bacterium | reverse complement strand
CGCGACCCGGCCCATAACGACCTCTACTTCGGAGCGATGGACGGCAGCGCACCGCTGACTCCCGTGGCTGCGGACTTGGGGGCGATCACCACCGGCGACGTGGTCGAGGGGCGGCTGATTGTGCGGACCAATCTCGACGCTCCACGCTTCCGCATTTGCACAACTAGCGTGGATCACCCGACGCCGGAGCATTGGCGCGAGCTCGTCCCCCAGCAAAAGGGGGTGATCGACGACTTCGCGGTGGTGGACCATCGCCTTGTGGTGCATGTGATCGAAGACGTGCATTCTCGCCTGCTGGTCTACAACCTCGAGGGTGAGCTTCTGCAGGAGGTCCGCCTGCCCGGCATGGGAACGGTCACTAGCTACGAGTCAGGGATTGGGACGGTCAGCGATTTCGGGGGGACCTTGGACGATCCGGGCTTGTTCTTCTCGTTCTCCTCCTGGGTCGTTCCGCCCGCCGTCTACCGGTACGACCTGCGGGCCGGCACGCTCGCCAAGCTGCACCAGACAGCCTGCCCGGTCGATCTAAGCCCGTACGTGAGCAAGCAGGTCTGGTGCATATCCAAGGACGGTACCCGCGTTCCGATGTTTGTGGTCGCCCGGGAGGACATCGAGCTTGACGGAAACAACCCGGCGTTGCTCTATGGGTACGGGGGGTTCAATGCGAGCTTCTTCCCCTACTATCGTCCTCGGATCATCCCCTTTCTGGAGCGTGGCGGAGTGTGGGTGCTGGCCAACATCCGTGGCGGCGGCGAACTGGGTCAGCCGTGGCACGACGGCGGACGCCGCGCACACAAGCAGAACTGCTTCGACGACTTCTACGCCGCAGCCGAGCGACTCATCGAACTCGGTTACACCCAGCCGGCGCGGTTGGCGTGCAAAGGCGGCAGCAATGGCGGGCTGCTGATCGGCGCTGCGGTCACCCAACGCCCGGATCTGTTTAGGGCGGCGTTGTCTCAGGTTCCGCTGATGGACATGTTGCGTTTCCATCTATGGGGCATGGGGGCTCAGTGGGTCCACGAGTACGGTGATCCGGGGAAGGCGGAGGAGTATCGCTGGCTGCGGGCCTACTCGCCCTACCACAATGTGAACGCCGACACAGACTACCCCGCGACCCTGATCGTCACCGCGGAGGCGGACAACCGCGTGGACACCGCCCACTCGCTCAAGATGACTGCGGCGCTGCAGGCAGCTACCTCGTCCGATCGTCCGATCCTCATCCGTCTGGAGCGCAAAGCCGGCCATGGCGCCGGCAAACCTCTGCACATGCGCATCGCACACCAAAGCGAAGACTGGGTCTTTCTGATGTGGCAGCTGGGCATGCTCGAATGATGCCGGATCTCGTGGGCATGTACAGATTCGTGTAGTCCACGTTTGCGACCGGTGTTGTGTGGCATGGGTAATACCGGATCCGGTCTGAACGTGCCGATACGAGCTCTCCGAACCGCAACGGAGCGGGTCAGCAAGATGGGGCGCCCGGCGCCATCAGTTCGACGCGGACTTTAACCGGCAAGCTCGGACTGCGTTTCGCACGAGGTCGAACGCTGAGACGAAGAGTTCGCAGAGAAGCCGGAACGGAATGGTCCGGTCGGCGATCCACGCCGAGCCTCTCTTTGTCCGGAAGTCGCCAAGAAGCACAAAAGGCACAAACCTTGAGACTCTTGCGCCTTTTCGCGGCGGACAAGTCTGGAGCGAGCACGCCGAGGCGTGTCCTCTCCGAACCGCAACCGCAAGAGGGGGAACGCAACCGACGAAGTCCAATCGGCAAACTCAAACTGCACTTGGTATAAGCTTTGCTTACCAGTGCAGCGCGCTGATGACGCACGGGCAAACAAGTTTGCCCATGACACCCGACGTGGGCCGGGGCCATTCAATTGGGTTTTCAACCGCAATCATGCGGAACCGTTGTCGTCCGGTCCCTCGCGCGTGACGTGCATCCGCACTCGATTGATCTTGCGCGGGCCGACATCGGTGACCCGGATGGTGACGTTTGCGTGAGCGCACTCTTCACCCGCCTGGGGAATCTTGCCGAGCGAACTGAAGACGAAGCCCCCGATCGTTTCGTAATCCTCGCTCTCGGGAAGTTCCAGGCTTAGCTCGTCATTCAACTCGTCGATGCGCATGCGGGCATCGACATCCACGGTGGAGTCGTCGATGCGGACCAGGGGAGCGGACTCCTGCTCTTCGTATTCGTCCACAATCTCGCCCACGACCTCTTCCAGGATGTCCTCGATGGTCACCAAGCCGGCGGTACCGCCGTATTCGTCGAGCACAATGGCCATGTGGCCTTTGCCCTCCTGGAACTCGTGCAGCAACTCTCGGGTCTGCTTGCTCTCGGGGATGTAGATGGGGTTGCGCATCACCCCTGTGGCGGTGAACGTCTGGGGATCGTCAACCTGGAGCAGGTCTTTGGCGTAGATAACCCCGATTATGTCATCCACCGTGTCCCCATAGACGGGAACGCGCGAGTGACCCTTGTCGTGGATGATCTCTCTGAGTTCAGCGAAGGAGACCTCCTTCTGCACGGCGTTGATGTCCGTGCGTGGGGTCATGATGCTATCGACCCGGGCATCGCGCAGCTCGATGATCGATTCGATCATCTCGCGCTCTTCCTCATCCACCACCCCGCGGGCTTCTCCTTCGCTGACGACGTTGAGAATCTCCTGCTCCATCTCCTCCACGCCGTTCTGGTCGTCGTGATGCTGCACGCCCGCCAAACGGCGCACCACCCAATCCAGACCTAATAGCGGCGCGACCAAGGGGGTAAGCAGCAGGCGTACGCCGTGCAACACCGGAAGCAGGGCGATCAGCAACGACTCTCCGGCGTGGCGGGCCCAGGCATAGGGAAGGGCTACTCCAAACACCAGCATGCCCAGTAACGCCGCTGCGAAGGCCCACACGTCGATCGAATCGAGCGTAATGACCCCGGTCCGTCGACGGGTGGCTTCGAGGATGACCGTAGTGAAGAAGCACAGCAGCACCAAAGCACGCAGTGTGGATGTGGCCAGTAGAAGCGAGACGCGATGCCGAAGCAACCGCTCCAGTTCCTCCCGGCGTCCGAGAGACTCCATCCTTTCGGTCAGGCGGGCGCGCGACGGCAGACGCAGGGACAGACTCGCCCCTGTGGACAGGAGCAAGAGGACCAGGAATCCCAAAGCCAGCCAAATCAACCAACTGCCCACTTCTTGTTGCCTCTCAAGACGGCGCCGCTCCGAGTGCTACTTCACTTCCGGATCGTCGCACATGGCATCAGAGCCCTCCGGCGGGCGATTCGCCCCGCCGCGGGCGCTAAGTATCTCAATCTCCAGAACCGCTTCCCGATCGGGCGCGCAAGCCAGCACGGAACCGTCCGCGCTCCAGATCCGTGTAGGTCCCTCACTGGACTGCGGCGCAACTTCGCCACCTCCGTTGGCCAGTGCGTACGCACCGCAGACCGCGCAGTTATGCCGTTTGGCGAACTCGGAGAGCTCCCGCCCCCGCCCCTGCGCCTGCGTGGCCCCGGGCTTAGTCCCCAGCACGATCAGCAGGTCGCACCGAGTCGGTGTGCTGGGGAGAGGCTCGCTGCTGAGCGCGAGTCCCACGGTGCCTATCGGCGTGCTCCGCACGGCTCCGTTCCCTCCCGAAGTGGTTCGAAGCACCACGTCCCCGTCGGGATCCCACAGCAGTCCGAGATCCGCCCAACCCGCCTCCGTCGGTACCCGGTGACCACCAGCCAGATAGATACCCCATTCACGGGCTTTCATGGCCAACAGTCCCTCCAGCCCATCGCCCATTGCCCGGGTTACTTCCGCACCACTTCGGTTGTCGATCGGTGCGTCACACCGTCCGGGGAGTACCACCAGATCCGGGGCGGGGTCGTGCTCGCAGGCTTGGTCGACCAGGCGTATCAGACGGGCGATGTTCGCAGACCGGGTCTTGGGGTTCAACTCGCATTGGATAAGCGCAAGTCTCACGTCTGCGTATCCCCGTAGACCGCTCCGAACCCGAGTTCAGTCAGCACCCGATCCTCTTCCGCGTGCATGGCGGCGGCGTCTGCGCTCTGCTGATCGTCCAACCCGACCAGGTGCAGCGTCCCGTGCACGACATAGAGCATAACTTCCGCTTCCGATGAATGAGCTCTCCCGGCGGCTTGGCGCGCAGCCGTCTCCCACGACAGGACGATTTCACCGTCCAGTTCCGCTTCCTCCTCGTCGCTGAGATTGAAGCTGAGCACGTCGGTCGGCCCTTCATGGGCCAGATACTTCTGGTTCAGGGTGGCGATGGAGGCATCATCCACCAGAGCGACACTGATGCACGCTTGACGGCAGCCCTGCCGTTGCAGAACTGCAGTCACCGCCTCACGGACCCTTGCGGCGTCTATGGGGGGGAGCGCGTCCGCAGCACCGGACACGCTTATGTCATAGGGGGAGTCGTCGTCCATGGATGATCGGCTTCTGCTCTCTCAGACACCCTAGCCCGCACTCAACTCCACCGGTTCCGCCTCACTGGGTTTCCCCGGTTTGGACCCCTCGGTGGGATAGGCCACCCGGCCATGATAGAACCTGCACAAGCTCTTGACCAGAGACTGTTCCACCCTATGCAGCTCACGCAAGGTGATTTCGCAGTCGTCGAACTGGCCGTCATTGAGCCGATCGACGAGCACGGTATGCACGATGTTCTCGATGCGTCCGGCGGTCGGCTCGGCCAGGGCCCGCACGGCGCCTTCGACCCCGTCGCACAGCATCAGAATGGCGGATTCTCTGCTGCGCGGCTTGGGACCGGGGTAGCGGAACTCGGTGTCGGGGACCTGCCGATCGTGCTTGCCGCTGGAAATCTGAGGCTGCTTCTCACTGGCAGCGTGGTGGAAGTAGCGGACCACCGTCGTTCCGTGGTGTTCGTCGATGAACTGTCGGAGGATACGGGGTAGTCCGTACTCCTTGGCCATTTCGATTCCGTCCTTGACGTGACCGACGATGATCAGCAGGCTCATGGTCGGGGACAACTTGTCGTGACGGTTGATCGAAGCCTCCTGGTTCTCCGCGAAGTAGTCTTTCTTCAAGACCTTGCCCACATCGTGGTACAGGGCGCCCACTCGGGCGAGCAGCCCATTGGCCCCGATTGATTCGCAGGCGCTCTCAGCCATCGTACCGAGGACCAGGGAGTGGTTGTACGTTCCCGGCGCCTCGTGTGCCAGGCGCTGCAGCAAGGGTTTGGTCGCGTCGCCCCACTCCTGAAGGGTCAGCGGTGTGGCGATGCGGAATACCCGTTCGATGAACGGGAGCGATGCCTGGATAATCATCGCCGCCAGCAGGGCGGTCCCTGCCGCCAACGCGGCACGGCGCAGAAGCGAGTCCAACGGTTGCCCGGTCGTCAGCCCGGAAGCAAGGCAAATGACTGCCAGCCCCGTGCCGACCAACAGCCCGGAAACCACGATACGCGTTCGAGTGCGGATGTTCACCAGGGTGAGGTTGACGATCGTCGATCCGGTCGCCAGCAGCAGCAGCATGGCCACGTCACCCCGGACGACCACCACAAGCAGCAAGGCGGTGATCGCTCCCACTCCGGACGCAAAGCGTTGCGGGTAGGCGATAATGAGAATGGCGGCAGCCAGAAGCATGGGACCGATGGACACTTCCGGATAGTCGAATCGTGCGCGGATGAGCCTGGTGGCGGCGACCACGGCGAGGAGCAGCACTGCGAACGCCACCGTACGCGTGCGCACTTGCAGGATGCGGGCTTGAAACTGGCGGACATAGGCAAACAAAGCTACGGTCAGCACCGCCAGGATGGCTGCCGTGCCCACTTGGGCTAGCACACGTTCCCGACGCAACTTGGCCCCCTCGGTCGCGTTTCCTGGATCAGCCAGAACGTCGAGGTAAGCTCGATGCTCCAATTCCAGAAGCTGAGCCTGTTCAGGCGCCAGGACGGTTTGCTCCTCGCCCGGTGGAGGAGTGACCAGGGAGGCGCCTCTGGGGTAGGCGATGATGACATCGTCCACCCGGTCGAACGCGCTCTCCATCGCCGTGGCAGTCGCAGCTTTGTCGAACAGCAGGACGGGTTCCGCTGCCAGGTGCTTGGCTAACACCGCTGCAACTGCAGGCCTCAGCACGAGGGGAAAGGTCCGTGCCGCCAGCGTTTCCGCTCTGGCTTCGATGATCCGCGGGTTGGAGGTGGGGATGAGCTGGACGGTGGGTATGTCGATCACCGAGGCGGTCGTATCCCCAGGGGGCTCACCTTCCGCACCTTCAGCAGGGAGCGGAAGGACGCGGGCGACCGGAGAGTTAGAGGATGGATTTCGGTCCTCCTCTGACGTAGGCCGCACGGTGTATTCCTCGTACAGCCGCTGTTTGAGGGCAGTCAACCACTTGGCGTACCGACTGCCGCCCGCCTCATCGGACAAGCTGCGAAGTTCGTCGAATGCTCCGGGATTGACTTTCCACCCATTCTGCTCGCCGAGCGGGGCGAAGGCCTCGTACTCTTCGGCGCCCTTGGCTGCTTGGTAGAGGTCTTGAAGATCTCCGCCGATTCGGGCGACGAGGTCGCGGTTGACCCGGTAATAGCTCGGGGTGGCTGCCTTGGCCGCTTCGCGTGCCCGGCTGGTCTCCTGCTCGTCGATCTGGGAGAAGCTGATCCGGGCGAAGACTGGCCCGTCAATCGTCTGTCCGGGGCGGTACCGCAGGGGCGGTTTTCCGTAGAGGGCGATGGTGCTCAGCGCCAGGAAGAACAGCAGTGTGGCCCCGCTCGCCCAGAAACCGATTCGCTGGCGATAGCGCACCCACAGCGGCTTGGAGCTCTCCATCCGCGCCTGTTTTACCTTGCGGCGCCGATCACTGGGTTTACGCCCGAGCCCGAACATCAGTACTCCCTCGATACACTCCGCGGGGATGCGCAGCAGTTCCCTGCGCTATCGACCGACCATCGGCGGCTGGTAGAGAACATCGACCGATCCCGCCCGCCAGCCGAACATCGACCGCCCTATCCCGCCTGCATAGGCTGATAAGGCTGCAATTACCGGGCTTCCATCCCCTCGCTGCCGTACGCTTCCACAATACAGTTCACCAGCTTGTGACGAACGATATCGCACCGCTCCAGGCGTAAGGTGGCGATCCCCTCGATGTCCCGCAGACGTTCCAGGGCATCGACCAAGCCGCTGCGCTGGCCGCGCTCCAGATCCACCTGCGAGTCGTCACCGGTGATGATCATCTTGCTTCCCTGGCCCATCCGGGTCAGGAACATCAACATCTGAGCTGTGGTACAGTTCTGGGCCTCGTCGAGGATGACCGCCGCATGGTTCAGCGTGCGCCCGCGCATGAACGCCAAAGGGATGACTTCGATCACATCGCTCTGCATGAAACGCTGGATCTGCTCGAAGCTCATCATGTCGTGCATGGCGTCGAACAGTGGGCGCAGATAAGGATTGACCTTGGCCTGCATGTCTCCCGGGAGGAACCCCAGCTTCTCCCCGGCTTCCACTGCCGGGCGGACCAGCACGATACGCTTGATCCGCGATTCCTTGAGCATCGCGACCGCCACCGCCACCGCCAGGTAGGTCTTGCCCGTGCCCGCCGGACCAACGCATAGCACCAGGTCGTGCGTATGGATGGCGTCTATGTATCGGCCTTGGCCCTCGGATTTGGGGACGATGGTCGTTCCCGGGGCGTAGACTTCAAGCCCGTTTCCGCCCTTCGGCTTCGCCGTTGACGCTTCGGTAAGCGCGGTGGCTACGTCCTCGTGCGATAGGTAATCCACTTCCTTCAAACGTTGCTGCAACGCCTGCAGCACTGCCGCTGCTCGGGCGACAGCCGGATTATCCCCGCTAAGCCTTATCGTTGAGTCGCGGGCGCTTATCCGCACATTCAACGCCGTTCGAATGAGCTTCAGGTTGGCATCGGCTGGTCCGAACAACGCCTGACGCTTTGAACTTTCCGAGATGGCGATGGTGAGATCCAACTCCGGACAGCCGCTCCACTTTGACGGACGGTGGTCGATGGTTCCGCTGTGACCGACCCGCCTCCGTTATTCTACACCACCGGCCACACACATGTCAGCAGGAACCAAGCCACCGGAGCAGCCAGGACGGGGCTGTCCATAAGATCCAGCACCCCACCGAAACCCGGGAGCAGGCTGGCTGAGTCCTTGGCTCCGGCAGACCGCTTGAAGATCGATTCGAGCAGGTCGCCGAGCTGGCCGCAGATCGCCATAAGTACTGCAAATACAGTAGCTTGGGTGAGGGACAAGGCGTGCAGCTTCTCCGTGATCGTATGTATTAGGGGTATCGTCTCGTCGCTGTCCACATGGGACCACTCGAAGGCAAACCACGCCAGGAGAGTGACCCCGACCGCGCTGGCGATGCCCCCAACAGCCCCCTCGATGGTTTTCTTCGGGCTTACCCAGGGGATCAAGCGGTGCCGGCCGATGGCCGAGCCCACGAAGTAGGCACCGATGTCCGAGGATTTGACCACGGCCAGGAAGATCAAGATCAGCCACGCGCCGTCCGGCCCATGGATGTAGTGGTGACAGCGAAGCTGCAGGGCGAACGAAGGCAGCACCCCGGCGTAGATCAGCACCGTCCACGTCGCCCCCACGTCGGCGAGCGCCCCGGACAGATCGCGCCGGCGCAGAAAGAACACCACCGTCCCGCCCAGCGCCAGGGCGATTACCGCGAGCATCCACTGCCCACCGGTAAGATCAGAAGGGTATCGCGCCTGGAGCAGTCCAGAGATCAACCACGGGGCCAGAACCACCACTGCGGAGCCCACCACCGCCCAGCCCCTCGCCGGACGCAATCCCTTGCTCCGCATCATCCGAACCAGTTCGAGAGCGCCCGCCACCGAAAAAAACGCAAACAGGATCGGGATCAGGCTTCCATGGCGGCGCAGATCAGCCAGGGTGCCCTCCGCCTTAGTGTCGCTGAACAGCGCATCGAAAAGAATGACGGTGAACAGCGCGGTGACGGCCGCAGCCCCATATGTGAGGCGAACAATCATGATCCGGACTCCAACCGCTCGGGTCTGACTTCCCCGACTAGCGGTCCACGGTGAATCCGCGGCAGACTTCCACCACGGACTCCTCCAGCGCCTGAACCATACCCCGCGCCGGGGCGGGTGTCCATCGGCTTGCGCTGCGCTCGGGGTGCAGCGGAGCTACTGTTGGTCGGGAAGGTCGAAGAGACGCTTGAGCGCATCGGCGTAGATCTGGGCTCGGCCTTCGCTGGCTTTGTTGTTGATGACCCGGGTCGGGGTGTGCAGGATCTTGTTCACGGCGCGATGGAGCATCTGCTCGATGACCTTGCGGTCCGGCTCGTCGGCCGACTTCAGCTTGGGGGTGGCCCACTCATACTCGCGCTGCATGATCTCCTGAATCTGTCCGCGCAGGGCGGCTACCGTCGGTCCGACTTCTCGTCTGGCCCGATCTTGAAAGAACTCGGCTACGTGGGCCTCGATAACCCGCTCGCCTTGGGCGATGCTGCGCTGACGACCGCGTCGGTGCTCGTCGCCAACGCGTTGAAGGTCGTCGATGTTGTACAGGAAGAAGCTCTCCAGCTCGCTCAACTCCGGCGCCAAGTTGCGCGGAATCCCCAGATCTAGCAGCAACAAGGGGCGGAACCGGCGCGCCGCCGGTACGTGTTGGAGTTGGGACTTGGTGAGCAGCGGCTCGGAGACCCCGACGGAGGCGATGACGATGTCCGCGGACGCGACCCACTCAATCAGGTTCTCGAACGGTTTGGCTTCCGCGTGGTGTTTCTCAGCCAGTTCCTCGGCGCGAGCCCAGGTGCGATTGGTCACCCACACGCGTTTAGGATTTTTGGTGAGCAGGTGGGCAAGGGTGAGCTCGCCCATCTCTCCGGCGCCGATCATCAGCGCGGTCTTGTCGGTGAAGCTGGAAAAGATCTGCCCGGCGAAGTCCAGGGCAACACTGCCCACGCTCAGATGTCCCTCGCCGATCGCCGTGGTTTGGTGGAGTTCCTTGGCTACGCTGAAGGCCTTGCGGAACAGCGGACCCAGCAGGCTACGCACCGCGCTGCGTTCTTCGGCCAGGGCGAGGGCCTGCTTGGTTTGACCCAGAATCTGTGACTCACCCAGCACCATTGAGTCCAGGCTGGAGACCACGCGGAAGAGGTGTTCGACGGCCTCGCTTTGCTCATAGTGGTAGAGATGGGCCGAGATCTCCTCAGGAGGCAGGGAGCGCTGCCTGGCCAGCCATTGGACCGATTCCGGCAGACGCGGCGCCCCGTGCAGGGGACGGGCGATGTAGAGTTCCGTGCGGTTGCACGTCGACAACAGAACCGCTTCGGAGTCGGGGTAGCGTTGAACGAAGTCCTCCAGGGCGTCGGAGGCGGGGCCTGCTCCAAAAGCCATTCGCTCGCGAACGTGAACTGGAGCGGAGTGATGATTGCACCCTACGACCGCAATCCTCATTGATGCACCCCGGAGAGCTTCTCCACCACCAGCAGGAGCACCACCAGCAAGACTCCGCCTACTACGGCAAGCTGAGCGGAACGCCGACCACGAAACTGCGGTATCGCCCAGGTCGCTCCCACACCGATGGCGTAGAGACACCACACCACGATACAGCTCACGATGAACGCATCGCTCATCCAGTCCCCTCGCGGAGTGGTGGCTGAGCGCGATGCCTGACAGATCCCGGTGAGTCCGCCGAAAGTAAAACAAATGAACCCCAGCAGGAGGCTCCATCGGCCGGAGCGCTCCCAGGATTCGAGTGGGGCCAACCGCCAAAGCAGGTCAGACCGGCGCTGCTTCGAGCGCAGCACACGTCTGAGGAACAGGTACGCACCGCCCGCCACCCCACCGCAGATCAGCAGCGCGGAACCAACAATGAACGACACCTGATGGACCACGAACCAGGCCCGGATCGAACCGGACAAGGTGGGCGGACTGATCCCGGCGAACGCGCTCACCTGGATGAGCAGGGCCACCGGGAGCATGAACGTGTCCAGCCCCCGAAGGCCTTTGCGAATCTGGCTGTGAAACGCCACGGCGCCGACCATGACGGCCAGCAGTATGGTGACGTCAAACCGGTTGGCCAGTATATGTCGTACGTCGGTGACCTGCGCAGCGTGCCAGACCAGTCCTACCGTACTCAGTATCAGGAACAGGGCGGTAATCGAGGGAATGACCCGCCCGACCCCGGCTTGACGATAGCGCACGCGGAGCACAGCTCCCGTGGTGGCGATGCTGAGCGCAACCGTCGACAGCACTGCCAGAAACAACTGGATAGAAGACACCGAGATCATTCCGTCACTCTCCGGGTCCTATGCTACCTGAGGAGACGTCCGTTGAGAATCCCCCCCCCATTCGAGTCGCATATTCGGGTCGCGGGCGAACGACTCCCGCCTTCCGGTTGGGCGCCGCCTCAGAGAGCACCCTCGAAGGCGTCGTACGCACGGGCGTCGAACAGACACCAGATGACCTCCTCCGGAACAGCGGAGCCGGTCAGGAATCCCGCCACCGCCGCCAGGGAGACTCGGGCGGCATCCTCCAGCGGATAACCGTATACCCCACAACTGATCGCCGGAAAGGCGACGGTCTTGCAGCCGTGCTCCACCACCAGCCCGAGGGACTCACGGTAGCACGAACTCAGCAGATCCGCCTCGTTACTATCGCCCCCGGAGTAGACCGGTCCCACCGTGTGAATCACGTAGCCCGCTGGTAGGTTGTACCCCGGGGTGATTCTGGCCGATCCGGTCGGACAGCCTCCCAGCGTAGCGCACTTCGCCAGCAACTCCGGACCCGCCGCCCGGTGAATCGCGCCGTCCACGCCGCCTCCGCCGCGTAGCTCGGGGTTGGCGGCGTTAACGATTGCATCCACCCTCAGCCTGGTGATATCCCCCCGTACCAGTTTGATCCTCTTGGCGATTGACGGGTCCATTCCGGCTCCCTTCAACAGATGTCGCAGGCCCAGCCCGGGGTTCTGCACGGGACAGCATGATACCGGCAGGCGCGCCACCGGGACAGGTGGGGGATGGTCTTGGAGGGCACGGCGACGGCGGCTGGGTGCCCCATTCCGCTGTTGGGCGTCCGCTCGATGATTCGCGGGAACACGGGCGAGACGCTGCGGTTTCAGGTTGCGGGCAGGTTGGCGTCGGGGTGGAGGGTTTGCAGGTCCACGCGGATGGTGCGGCTATCCATGGGGATGGGGATTTCCACGGCGGTGGCGGTACGCTGCAACTCCTGTCGGGGTACGTACACGTCCACCTGGACCCGGGTGCGTTGGTTGCGGGTGACCTGCGGTCCGGCAGCCAGAGTGTGGCTGTTGGTGAGGGTGAAGTCGTCCGACTCCATCAGCGCAGCCCGCAGCAGCTTCTCCTCCGCCAGGTTCATTTTGGGGTGGCGCTCGACGAAGACGCCGTCGAAGGCGTAGTTGCGCAACAGGCTGGCGACATCCTCGTTTGACTCCACGTGTGACTGGAAGCGAACGTGTGGAAAACACGCACAGGCGTAAAGCAGCTTGCTACCGCGTATCACCACGCACTTACGCGGACCGATATGCTGTCGCACCGCCAGGATGAAGTCTGAGTCTCGGTGGCCGTCGAACAGTACCACTCGGCCCGCGATCTGTTCGCGGTGGGCCAGCACCAGCGGTCCGTAGTCCGGACGGTAGGGGATGGGCTGGCGGTACGCCGACACCACTACCACCAGCGTCAGCGTGGCGAGCCCCAGCACGCGCCACTCACGACGATGAACGCGGGCGAGGACCAGCTCCAGACCAGCCCCGGCCCAGACGGCCACCGGCAGCAGCCCGAAGAAGAAGTAACGCGGCTCCTTGTGCTGCACCAGGCTGGACATGACATAGAAGCTGGCAAACCACAGGCCCGTCAGCACCATCAGCAGGTTGAGACGCCGCAGATTCGCCAGCAGTCCAACGATGGCGAACAGCAGGACGCAGGTTCCGCTCCGCCCGGGCAGCCAGCGCAAGTACGTCAGCCAGCTCTCCGCCGTCAGCATCGAACCCGCAGCCCGCCCCTCAAGGACGTAGTCAAACACCTGGGGTCCCTGCCCGGGGCGGGAGATTAGGGCGAAGTAGCCGACGATGGGCACGACCGCGCCCAGTCCCGCCGCAACTGCGTGAATGCGCGGAACTTGCCTGCGCACCGCCCACGCAATAATCAAAGCAGCGTAGGGTGCCAGAATGAACAGAGCGGTCTGCTTGAATAGGAAGGCGCCACTCGCCAGGGAAACCCAGACGGCCAGTCGATTCCACGAGGGACGACGGTAATACCATCCGGCCGCCACCGCGGACCAGATCAGTACGGCCAGGGTCGGCATCTCCAGCATGGTCTGACGGGTCCAGAGCACCACGCTAGGCATCGCCAGCAACGCCAACGCCGTACACGCCGCGACCCGAGGACCGGCATACTGCCTGATGAGCACAAACAGCCCACCCGTCGCAGCCAAGGCGAATCCCAACACGCACAACCGCGCGGTGATCACCGAGATTCCGAACACCTTGAAGAAGACGGCCTCAACGACCGCGAAGCCCGGAGGGTACGTGCTGCCCATGCCCAGGCTGGGGAGGTGGGCGTATTGACGCTCGGCAAAACCGACCGGATCGATCCACGCCGAAGGACCCGCGCCGACCCAGTCGTGGACGAGGACGCCGTCCATAGCGTGGGTCCCCGCATCGCCCCAGCGCGGACCGCCCACGGTGATGCCCTTGCCGAATACGAGTACCGCGATGGCCAGGAGGATGGCGCACAGAACCAGGTCCGTGCGGTTCAGTAGGGCATCGCTGCCCAGGGTGCTGCGCGTCCTTGCGAAGCTCATTCGTAGCGCATCCGGCCTGTCGAGTTTCTGGGGTATCAACCGCGCCTCGCGGCGTGAGGGCGCTAGCCCGTCTCCTGCGGGCTGGGTGTGTATTCGGGCGATGAGCGTATCCGGTTTAGACCTTCAAGTGGGCTAAACCAAACGTGGACCGTCGTCGATGAAGATTACGGGACGTTGCAGCGTTCACCGCCGAAATGGCCCGATGGTATCGGACGAGATGATGACCGCTCCCATAACTAGTGAAGATTCTTTTGGAACGCAAGACGCTCCGCGCGTTTCGGTGATCATCCCGGTGTACAACCGCGCGCCGCTTATCGGCCGCGCCATCGAGTCGGTGATAGCCCAGTCGGCTGAGGATTGGGAGCTGATCGTGGTGGACGATGGTTCCACCGACGAGACCCCCTCGGTGGTGGAGGATTATCGTTCGCGCTTGGGACCACGGTTGATTCATCTGCGCCGGGCGCGCGGAGGCAGCAGCGCAGCGCGGAACACCGGGATCGATCGGGCCCGTGGTGAGTTCATCGCGTTCCTGGATTCGGACGACGAGTTCCGGCGGAACAAGCTCGCCCGCCAACTGGAGTTATTCGAGCAGGAACCGGGCCTTGGTTTCGTTTTCTCTGACTACGCGTTTGTTGACCTGGAGGGTGTTCATCACCCCAGCGCGTTCGATGGGGCCTGTCCCCTGGCCCGCCGGCTTCCGGTTCGACAGATCGCCCCGAAGCTCCTGCTGTGCACCGGTGACCTGGCGGACTACATGCTGCGCGGCTACTTCATCTCCACGATAGTCGGGATGGTCCGCCGCTCGGTGGTGGGGGAGTCGGTGCGTTTTCTGGAGGGGCAATGGTATTCTGAGGAATGGCTTTTCTATCTTGAAGTCGCTAAGCGGTGTCGCAGTGGGTACGTGGATGAACCGCTCAGCCTGCACCATCGGGTAGCGGGGAGCGTGTCCCATACATCCGTACCGCGCAATCTGTTGAACCAGCAGCGCCTGTTGTCCTTGCTGGCCCAGCGCTTTCCGGATTGCTCCCGCCCCGCCCGCCGGGCCTTGCGGAGCTTGCGCAGCACCTGCGCACGTCAGCTCGGATGGAACGCCATGCGGGCCGACCTCCCGACGCGGGCGCTGAGGCACTTCGGTGAAGCTCTGATTCATCAGCCGACCCTGCCGGCACTACGCCCAGTGATTGCAGCCGCGTGGCGCGTGCTGACCCAACCTCGTCTACGGCCGGAGACGCCTGCGTGATGACTTCGGCGACCGTATCAGGCGTGCAGGTTTGGGAGTCGCTTTGGCGCGGGGCGCCGGATTCCACCGGGGACCTCGCCCGCATCCGGCGCGAGGAACGCAGCCAGCGCTGGGCGTATGTGCTCCGGACGCTGATCTCCACCTTCGGCGGCATCGAGGGACTACGGGTCGTCGAGCTGGGCAGCGGGCGGGGAGACCTTTCCGCACTGCTGGCTATGCGGGGCGCGCGAGTGACGTTGGTGGACTATAGCGACTCCGCGTTGTGGCAGGCCCGTCAGCGGTTTGACGCTTTGAAGCTGGACGCCGAGTTCGTTCGGGGTGATCTGCTCGGCGATCTGGGCGCCCTGGCGGGGCGGTTCGACGTGTCCTGCTCGCTGGGAGTGATCGAACACTTTCGAGGCCGCCGGCGAAGGCAGACGCTGGCGGCGCACCACCGAGTACTGGGACCGCGAGGCGTAGCCATCGTAAGCGTTCCGCACGCCTGGGGCCTGAGCTATCGCCTGTGGAAGCTCTACCTCGAGCTACGCGGGTGGTGGCCTTATGGCCTGGAGATTCCGTACTCCAAGGGCGAACTGCGACTACTTGCGGGGATGGTCGGTTTCGCAGAGACCGAGCTGCACTGTGCGGGGCTGTGGCAGAGCATCGGCGATCACTGGTGTCGTACGGCACTGGGCACCGCTCCGGACTGGGTGGAGCGGTCATCCCGCCTGGATTCCGCCATCGGAGCCACCCTCACTCTGGCAGCATGGAACGGTAGGAGGGGACCCCGGTGACCGAGCGCATGATCGAAGACCACTACGTCCGCTCGGCGGCTTACCCCGAGTTCGAGATGGAAGCCAAGTGGATAGAACACCATCTCCCCGACGGTGACAGTCGGATTCTGGAAATGGGCTGCGGCGGGGGAGGGATGCTGGCCCGGCTGGCGCCCCGCCGGGTCTTGGGGGTAGACCCGTTCCCGCGCGGACTGGCGATAGCCCGACAGGTCGCAACCGACGCTCCACTGGTCTGCGCGGACGGTCATGCATTACCCTTTGCCCGGGGCAGCTTTGACGCGGTGATCGTGCAGCATGTGGTCGAGCATCTCTCCGCCGCGACCACCGCGGCGCGGGAATGGAACCGGGTGTTGAATCCCGGCGGCGTGCTCCTGCTGGTCACTCCAAACGCGCGGTTCTGCGATCCTTCGGTTTTCGCTGATGACACCCACGTGCGCATCTTCGGGCATGGGGAACTCCGGGCCTTGGCGACCGGCGCCGGATTCGCCCCGGTGGACCTGCGCACCCTCGGTCTACCCTGGTTTCGCCGCTGGGGTGGAAGACCGGGGCTGTGGCGTTTGCGTCGTAGCGTGATCGAGTCGGCGCCGCGGCTTTCCCAGGTGGCGGGTCTGCGTTGGTGCGGGCAATCACTGTGTTGTGCGGCGATCAAAGAGGAGTGCGGGTAATGGCAGCCATGCGTGTGCTCGTGGATGCACGGATGTGTACCGGCGGTCGAGACGGGGTGACCACCTACGTCCTCCGCCTGCTTCGCGAGTTTGGCCGGACGAGTGAGGTCCAACCGGTGGCCCTCTGCGCAGATGCGGTGCCGGGGGATATCTCTGCTCTGGAGGTAGAAACGCTGGTTACGGACTTTGACCGTTCCAAACGGGTCTACGACCGAAGGTGGCGATGGGAGCGTCGTTGTCTGCCGTCGATCTTGCGTTCCGCGGGTATCGACCTGTATCACGCGACTTGGAACACGGGAGTTCCGGCGGTCTGTCCGATCCCCGCAGTGCTGACCATTCACGACCTGATCCCGCAAGCCTACCCCGCCGACTACTTCGCGACGCGCCGACAACGGTGGGCGCACTGGTTGGCCCAGCGCGGTTCCATCCGCGGCGCCGCGCGCATCCTGACGGTCAGCGACCATACCCGGGCGGAATGCGTCCGGCGTCTGCGGGTTCCGCAGGATCGGATCGAAGTGATCCCCAACGGAGTCGATCAGCCCGGTCATATTGCAGCGAACGCTCGGCTCGCCAACGAAGACTACGTGCTCTACGTCGGCGGTGCGGAAAAGCGCAAGAACGTAGCCGGCGTGCTGGCGGCCATGGACCATCTCTGGAGTCGCAGTACGGATGCGCCCGAGCTTTGGCTGACCGGGTTACTCGAGCGGCAGTGTCCCTCAGCCCGGGCCGTGTACGCAACCATTCGTCACCCCGAGCGGGTGCGTTTCCTGGGCCATCCCGGTGACCAGCGACTCGGAGTGCTGCTGTCGTCGGCCAGGGCCTTGCTGATGCTGTCCACCGCTGAGGGGTTCGGTTTGCCCGTGCTGGAAGCCATGGCCGGAGCGTGTCCGGTGATAGCCTCCAGACGCACTGCCTTACCCGAGGTCGTGGGCGACGCGGGAATCCTGGTCGATCCGGACGACATCGACGCGGTAGCTCGGGCGGTGTCTGCCGTCGCCCGGGATGGCGCCCTCCGCGCGGATCTCATCGAACGCGGACATCGACGATCCGCCGAGTTCACCTGGGCAAAGGCCGCCCGGGCGACCAGTGGAGCCTACCGCGCAGCGATCACCGCTTGGACCACAACGCGCCGCGCGCAGAACCGCAAGCTCCTCCGCCGATTCCACGGAGCCAGCCGCCTAGCCCATCGTCCCGGACCGAACGGCCTGGCCGAAGCCATCTGAGCAGCTTTTCCGCGCGGAGGTTCCGGGGAAGCCGCAACCACCGTCCACCTGCCGAACGCGGTAGACAATACTCCGGTAGGTGCCGATAACTCCAGTGCGGACCATGGTCTATGCGCGACGACCGTCGGTCGCGCCGCTAGGGATCGGAGCGTGCTGGGTGTCCCAGGAGTGGGGGTGAGGATTTCAGTGGCGACTGAAACTATTGAAAAACCTGGACGGAGCGTCTCGTTGGTCACCACCGTGCTGAACGAAGCCACAGGCTGCTCCGTTTTGCTCGACTCCCTTGCGGACCAGACCCGAACGCCCGACGAGATCATCGTGGTTGACGGCGGGTCCACGGATGGAACTCTGGCAATCCTGCACGCTGCGGCGGAGCGGGACGAGCGCATCCTGGTGATCGAAGCCCCCGGGGCAAACATCGGGCAGGGGCGCAACCTTGGCGCGCGGGCAGCCGCGGGCGATGTGATCGTCAGCACGGACACCGGCTGTCGGCTGGATTCGGGCTGGGTGGAAGCGATCGTCCGGCCGTTTGAGGACGACCCGAATATCGAGTTCGTGGCGGGGTCCTACCGCATTGACGCACACACCTGGTTTGAAGAGGTCGTGGGCGCGGCGACCATGCGTGGGGTCCTCGAACCGATTGACCCGGAGTCGTTCAATCCGTCCTGCCGTTCCATGGCTTACACCAAGGCGTTGTGGGAGCGAGCGGGGGGGTTGCCCGAATGGACTCCGATTGACGACAACCTGTTCAACGCCAAGCTGCGCCGCATGGCTGTCGCCCGGTCCTTCGCGAGTGACGCGGTGGTGTTCTGGCGGCCTCGCTCCACGCTGGGGGGGGTGTATCGACAGTTCAGATTCTACGCCAGCACGACCGGCCACACCCAACTCGAGGCCGGCCCCACCCGCTACAATCTGCGCAACCTCCTGCTGTGCGGCGCACTCCTGGCGGCGGGGTTCTTTTACTGGCCACTGTGGATCCTGCTGACCATAGCTTCGCTCTACTGGTACGTCGGCGCCTTCCACGCCAAAGCTCTGCGCGTCGCCCGGCGGATGGGAAGCTGGCCCGCCTATCCGACGGCGATCGCCATCTATTGGGCTTTGCTGCTCGGCGACACCGTGGGATATGTCCGGGCTTCGATCGGCCGGGTCCGCCGCCGTTCATGGTACCGCCGTAAGGTCGCCGAGTATCTGGCGGTCCCCGCATCCCCTGCCGGATGAGCCTGCCCCGCCTGGCTCGTCGATGGCCGATAATGTGGTCAATCCACCCCTTTCCAGTGCCGATGTACACGAAGAGGTCCGAGTATATGCGCTCGGCGTGCGACGCGCGTTGGTGGAACGCGCGCACGACCGCTCCGCGCCCGGCGAGGAACAATGGTGGCCAGCCATCCCGTGCAGGTACGGTCCGCAAGCGAGGTCGACTCGCCCCAGCTGCCCTGCGCCGATCCTGCGCCCACCACGCTGATCGTCAGTTGGCATTGGCCGCCGGCGAATCGGGCTTCCACGGGTGTCTTGGCTAGTCTGTTTCGCGATGCTCCCGCCGACCGATTCTGCGTGGTGACCCGTGACCTGCCCGCGCCACCCCCGGAGGAGCGCATCCCCGAACCGTCGTGCGCGACGTTGCGGATGCGGTGGTACGCTCCGGGTGGTGAGGAGGGAACGCCGGCTGCTTGGTGGGCGAGCCTGGGAGTGGTGCTGAGGATGCTCCGATCGGTGCGGCGTCTGCGCCGGACCCGACGTCTGGACTGCGTTCTGGCGGTGTATCCCCACCGCTTCAGTCTGTTGGTCGGATGGTGGATCGCCCGGCGAACCGGCCTGCCGCTGGTCGCCTACATGCACGACCTCTTCGCCGAGACGTACCAGAGCGGGTCGTGGATCAAGCGGGTCTTCTGGCGGTGGATCGATCGTCGGGTGCTGGATGACGCAGCCCAGGTTGTGGTGCCCACCCCGGAGTTCGCCGACCACTACCGCGGACGCGGGGTTCAGCTTTGCATGGTGGTTCCCCACTGCATCTCCGCAGACGTGCCTGCCGCCCCGTCGCCGATGTCGAGTCGGACGCTGCGGCTGGTCTATACCGGAAGCCTCTACGACGCGCATGAGGATTCCATTCGCGCCCTGCTGGGCGCGACCGATCGAATAGAGAACCTGGAGCTGTCTCTGCTGACGCCGCCGCACCCCATGCTGGAAGGGCGTCCAGCCCGGTGGGGTAGTCGGGCGGATGCGCTTAGTGCGGTGCAGCAGGCCGACGTGGGCGTCGTCGTCCTCGGACACGACACGCCGTATCCCGACGAAGTCCGGGGGTGTTTTCCTTCGAAGATCGTTGACTACCTGGCGGTGGGTCGGCCAATCCTCGCCGTGGTTCCGCCCGGGTGCTTCGTTGACCGCTTCGTGCGGGCCAGCGGTGCGGGGGTGGTCGTCAACACGTTGCACTCGGCGGATATATGTAAGGCGATTGAGTGTCTACGCGACCCGGAGTTGCGCGCCCGGATGGCTTCCGCGGCGCTGCGGCACGCTGATTCCTTGCGGGCGGAAGAACACTTGGCCAGGTTGATGGATGCCCTGGCGGAGCTTCATTCTTCGCCGCAACGCAAAGGAAGGTGGTCATGGTGGACGGCTGCGCCACTTCGGCAGACGAGCCCGGGGAAGGGCAAGGTGACAGACGCAGGAGCTTCAGAAAGTTGGGCGACGGCATGAACAGAGTGCTCTTTGTGATCGGTACGCGCCCGGAGGCCATCAAGCTGGCGCCGGTGATCCTGACCATGCACGAGGTCTCCCCCGACCTGGCGCCCCTGGTGGTGCTTACCGGCCAGCATCCGGAGATGGCCGGCGAAGCTCTGGAGATCTTTGACCTGATCCCCGACGTGCAACTCGAGGTTCTGCATGGCACTAACGATCTGTGCATGATGGTCTCGCGCCTGACCCAGGCGGTCGGCGAGTTGCTCGAGCGGTACAGTCCTCGCGCCGTCGTTGTCCAGGGTGACACACTCTCGGCGCTATCCGCGGGGATGGCGGCGGGGCTCAGACAAGTACCCTTGGCCCACGTGGAAGCCGGGCTGCGCACCGGGTGCGTGACGGATCCGTTTCCAGAGGAATTGGCTCGCCGGCAGTTGGCGGACTTGGCCCGCTGGAACTTCGCCCCCACCCGGGAGGCGGAGATGAACCTGCTCCACGAAGGGATCGACTCCGAGCAGATCGAGCGGGTGGGCAACACGGTGGTGGACGCTCTGCGCATGGTGCGTGACCGTCTGGACGTCACCGGTACCGTGGAGTCTTCTTCGCCCGGGGACCATTGGACTCTGCTGGTCACCGCTCACCGGCGGGAGAACTGGGGGCCGGGCCTGATCCGGATCTGCCGTGCTCTCAAACGCCTGGCCACCCAGCGTCCGGAGCTGCGGATTGTCTTCTCCGTGCACCGCAACCCGAAGGTCCGCGAAGTCGTACATCGTCAGTTGGCGGGCGTCCACGGTGTGTCGCTGATCGACGCTCCGCGCTATGGCGAGTGGGTTCGACTGTTGCTGGATTGTGATGCCATCCTGACCGACTCGGGCGGTCTGCAGGAGGAAGGGACTGCCCTGGGCAAGCCCATCCTGGTCATGCGGGCTTCGACCGAGCGCCCGGAGGCCCTGCGCGCCGGCGCCGCCACCATCGTAGGTACCGAGACCCAGGACGTGGTGTCCTCGGTGCTGATGTTGATGGACGACCAGGATACTTACGCCTACATGGCTACCCCCCGTGACGTGTTCGGAGACGGGTACGCAGCCGAGCGGATTGTCGCCCGGATGGCTGCTGATCTGCACGACGGCGCAGCCCCCGACCACTCGCCGAGCGTAGCCGTGCCCATCGGTTCGGGGGCAGAGTACGTTTGACTCGCGGGGGCGTAGGCCGCCCGCGTAGGGTCCGTTCAGTCCGCCTGAAGGTGGACAGACGCCTCACTATCGCCAAGGAGTAGAGCAAGCATGTGGCCACTGCGATCCATGGCATTCTTTGCCCTGTTCGTGGTCATGTGTACCCTCTCCCTGGTCCATCCGCTGATCGGCGCCGTCAACTACATCATGATCTACCAGGTGAATCCGGTCACCAGTTGGTGGGGCCGACCGCTGGCTGACCTGGGAATTCGCTTCTCCCTGACCGCGGCGCTGTTCATGGGTTTGGGGATGGCCCTGAACTGGTCGAAGTTGCCACGGGTCCGTCCCCTGGTCTGTACGTGGCAGGCCCTGCTGATCCTGCTGGTGTGCATTGCCTGCTTCAGCCGGTTGATCGGCGTGCAGGTCACCGACTGGCCCACGCACCTGGTGATGGAAAAGTTCATCAAGCTGTCCATCTTCGTCATGTGCCTGACTCACCTGGTGTCGAACCGTCGGGCTTTCAATGTTCTGCTGTGGACTCTGGTACTTGGTTCGCTGGTTCTCGGATACGACGCCTATACCGCCCCGCGCGGCGAGTTCATCAGCGGTCGCCTGGAGAGCGTGGGTGGGCCGGACTTCCGTGCCTCCTCGGGACTGGCTGTGCATATGGCGGCCATGCTTCCGCTGATTGGGGCGGCGTTCTTCATCGCCCGGAACTGGCGCTGGCGCATCATGGCGATGGTGGCAGGGGCGTTTACGGTCAACACCATCATCCTATGCCGGACGCGGTCTGCGTTTCTGGCCCTGATGTTCACCGGAATCGTGGCGGTCTTGCTGGCCCCGCGGATTCGGCGGTTTCGCGTATGGGGGGCGCTCGTGCTTGTCTCCATTGCCAGCAACTCTCTGGCGGATAAGCACTTTTGGGATCGCATGGCGACCCTGCAGGATGACGAGTACATGGCCCAGGACGACTCGGCCAACCTGCGCAAGCGCATCTGGGCAGCAGCGTTCACCATGATCGCCGATTATCCCTACGGCGTCGGGTGCGGGAACTTCCCGCGCGTGGTTGGCCGGTACGACCACACCGTTAAATACCGTGGGACACACAACACTTTCATACTCTGCGTTGCGGAGTTGGGTGTGCATGGGGCGGCGGTGTTCCTCCTTCTCCTGCTGCTCTCCGGCTTCCAGTTGTGGCAGTGCAGGGGGCTGGCGGCGCTGTCGCGCGCCCCTCCACAGACCATCATGGTTATCTACGGAATCAGCCTGTCGATGTTCACGTATCTGGCCTCCGGGCTGTTCACGGAACGCTTCTATGTGGAGTCATTCTGGTGGGTTCTGGCCATGCCAACGTGTCTCCTGCGGGCGATACGTCGAGAGGTGGAGGAGACCGAGCTGGAGCCTGAGCTGAACGCAACACGGCCGGCATGGGATGGCTGGGGGTTGATGCCCGCGCCGCTCCCCGGTTGATCCGGCGGGCGAAGCTGACGCGCTGGACACGGTGACGCCCTGCGCGCGCCAGCCGGCGTTCTGATGGATGCCGCAACTATTCTGAAAGTGAACCGGTAGCACCGTGCTGTGCTACCGGAGAGCCCCACGGAGTGGACCGGATATGTGCTCCGCAAGGAACACAACCTCAGGTAGTCCTCAGCGTCTCCGGCGTACCATCGCCGGAGCGGTCGCACCCTTGCTGGAGCACGCGGGGTATCTGGCCCGTAAAGCGCGGCGCAGCGCCGGTCTGCGCGTGCTGACCTACCACGGCGTCTGTTCCGACGAAGTCGCCGGCGAGCCGTGGCTGCCACCGCACTTTGTGACTCAAAGCGCCTTCGAACAGCAGCTCAGGATTCTGCGAAGCGCAGGAAACGTCGTGCATCTGCCGGCGGTCATCGATGGGCTGCTGGAGGGGAAGGTGCTCGATGAACCCTGCTTCGCGATTACCTTTGACGACGGGCATGCCTGCACGCTGCGCCATGCCCTCCCCGGGTTGGAGCACTGGGATCTGCGGGCCACGTTCTTCGTAGCCACCGGGCACGTCGATGAGGGGAGGTGGTTCCTCTCTGACCGTCTGAGGGTGTTGGGAGCTCTTCCAGAGGCCATTCGGGCGGACCTGCCAAAGCCGTTGCGTGTTCTGGTGGCGTCACCAACGTTGTACAAGACCCATGAGCATGATCACGTCCTGGCCTTGGTCGAGGAATCCTGGCCTGCGCTTCAAGATGCTCTGCCCGATTCGGTCGTGGAGTGCTTCGCACCACTGGGCTGGCCCGACCTGTCGCGGCTTGCCGCCGCCGGGCACGAGATCGGAGCCCACACCGTAGGGCATGTTATCCTGGCCCGAGAGACGCGGGCCAGACGCGAGGCTGAGTTAGCGGAGAGTGTTCGACGAGTGCGCGCCCAGGTAGGCTGCGGTGACGCATTCGCCTACCCCAACGGCGTACCCGGGGACTTCGACGCACAGGACGCTGAGATTCTGCGGCGCGAGGGCGTTCGCTACGCCTTCACCACCGTGCCCGGTCGATGCCTGCCCCCCGTGGATCCGTTTGCCCTTCCACGCACCAGCATCGGACTAGGCCACGACGAACACACGTTCGCCCTGGAGATGAGCGGCCTGCTGGACAGCCGCAGGCGCAGGCAACACGCCCGCACCTGGGCGACCTAGTGCTCCGACGGCTCTACCCATCGATTGAGTAGCGTCAGAGCACTAGGCTTTGACCACTTCGAGGTCCGCGGCGGGCAGTCGATCCATCGGCACATGTATCTGTCACAGGTGAGTCATCTGCTCGTGAACAAGATGCGCCGGCAGCTGACGGAGGAAGAGTCTGCTGAGCGCTGTGACGTTCCGGTGGGCGCGGATGTTCTTCCCCCCCTGGAACCGAGGAGCCTCCGCCCTATCCGCCCGAAAGCTTGACCGTCGATCAGGTCCGCTACGCGCCGTCGCAGTGGTTCCTGAGCCTCCGCTACGGACGACGGGCTCGTGGCATGCTCCTCGAAGATGCCGCCGCGCGAATCGCCTATCACCGCCGCCACAACACCGAAGCCAAACTCAGCCACACACGAACGATGCGAAAAACTCCGTTGAAATCAGGAATCGATGTCGACCAAATCAGGTCGTGCTTGGAGAGTAACTTTGCGCTGTACTGTCAGGATGATGGCACGCATCAGTTACGCACTCATCGCCGCTTGTGCGGTCGCTATGCTGGCGGGGTCGGCATCCGCCAACGTCCTCTCAAACCCCGGCTTTGAACTCGGATCTGGTGCCGACGCGACGGACTGGGCTGAGTTGACCCAGGTCGCCAGCGGTTTGCGTATGGAGCTGGGGGGGAGCTGCTAAGTTGGCCCGTGGCCCTGGCGCAGGCGGCTGGGATTGGCTATCGCAACAAAACTGGGACTGGGGCGTGCGGGCGGTCGACTTCGCAGGAGCGCAAAGCCAAGCCGAACGTATCAAGAAGGACTTCGATCTGGTGATCTGCCCGTCAGATCGAGTGCAGGTCTCTTCGCCGTTTTATCCCCGAAACGAGGGCGGCAACCATGGCCTCAAGGGTGACGGGGATCCGAAATACTCCGTCGCCCCGACCGCGGAGAATCTCGCCTACTGGGGTGTGCTTGGCTACGGGATCAGAGCGTGGCTTCCGTCGCGCCGCACGACACCTCCGCCGCGCACACAGCGAACGTAGTTGTGAATGCGGATGACATCTCCCTGCGGTCCGCGCCCGTGGGGATAGTCGGCGGGATCGCCAGTCTTCGGATCGCTGCGCTGGGCTCCTGCTCCGTGGACGTCAAGCAGCCGGTGGTCGCCGGTACGCGGCGGAGACTGCATCCAGCCCAGAGCGCGGCCGAAGGCGACGTAGACGGCGGCCGTCCCCCGCCGGTCGGGAGGTCCGTCCAGATGGGTCGTGCTCGTCCAGAAGAAGGGATACTCGCCATCGCCAAGCCGAGTCGTCTCGAAGACCTGGTCAATGGCTGGAGAATGCGTCACCGCCGGCGCCCGCGTGTAATCCACGATACTCTGCAGCTCCTTTGCGCTCGGGAGCCGCCAATCGTCGTGGGCGAGGTAGTTTTCGGCATTCCGCGCCTGGACCCATGCCAGCGCATCCTCCCAGTTCATACCCCGGCCGCTGTCGGCCTTGGACCACATCAGGCCCGTGGCGCGGTCAGTGACCGTGCCGTCACCATTGTCGTGGAAATCGTTCTTGCCGTAGTTCGGGTTGTCGCGGACATAGCGAACAAACAGCTTGTTCGATGCTCCGCCGCGCGGGCGCGGCTTGCTCTTCGGATAGCCCTTGATCCGTCCGTCGGCGAAGTTGACACCGAACACAGTCGCGTTGCCGTTCATCGTCGTGCTGACGTACTCGGTCGCGCTCCAGTCTTGGCAGTCGATCGCCCGTTCTCCCTTTGCCTCATCACCGTAAGCGAACTCGAAGTGCTTCGTGTCGAGATACGGGGTGGAACTGGCCACCGACATGTGAAAGCCACCGTTGAAGTTAATCAGCGAATAAAGCTCCTTGACGGTCGGCATTCGCCAGTCAGAGTAGCCACCAACGCGACACTTGGCTGCTCCTGTCACGGCTTCACGATACGTTACCTTCTCGCCGCGCGCACGCACCCACATCAGTCCCGTATTCAGGTCCGTGACGGTTCCGTCGCCGTTGTCCTTGTAGCTGGGCTCGCGATCCCCGTACTGTGCGTCCTGACCGTAGAAGGGCTGCCCCTCCCGTGGGTAGGCAATCTCGCGTCGGTCGTCATAACACCTGGCCTGCCCGGTTCCGACGATCTGGTACGGCGCCTCGTTGCCGACGCCGTTGGCCGGGATGAGCAGCGCCAGCATGATTGATGTAGTGTTCAAGTGGAGCTTCACCGATGCCATCCTCTCTCATCACCCTGGATCATCTCGCCACATCGCGCACAAGGCGAACATAGTCGAACACACGCTGCACGTCGCCCTGTGGTCCGAAGCCCAGAGCCGGGAACTCGGCTGGATCGCCATCCTTGGAATCGCTGCGCTGACAGCCGGCGCCGTGAACATCTTCGACGGTGGCGCCATCGTACGTTCCCAGGCCGCGCCCGAAGGCGAGGTAGACGGCACGGCCACCGTTTCCATCCGAACTCAGGTGGGTCGTGCTCGTCCAGAAGAACGGGTAGTCGGTCTCTCCGGCCAGATTGGTGATGGCGGTCGTGTCGAACACCGGATCGATCGCCGGGGAACCGGTAGTGTTCGGCGAACGCGTGTAATCGACGATGCCTTGCAGTTCCTTAGCGCTCGGCAGCCGCCAGTCGTCATATCCCAGGTGATTCTCGGCGTTTAGCTCTTGGGACCAGGCCAAGGCTTCTTCCCAGTTCATTCCTTCTCCGCTGTCGGACTGGGTCCACATCAGCCCGGTTGCGTCGTCGGTCACGGTGCGGTCGCCGTTGTCGACGAATCTGTTCGTGCCGTATTCCGCGTTCCCACGCACGCAGCGCACAAAGAACATCTTCTCGCCTGCTCGTGGATCTGGGACGGTTAAGCCGTAACCTTTGATCCGGCCGTCGGCGAAGTTCACGCCGAACATCATGTTGTTGTCGGCAGTGTAGAGCGTGCTGGTTGCCCATTGGGAGTCGATGATCCGGTCGCCTGCGACCGTATCGCCGTAGGCGAACGCAAAGTAGTCGGTGTCGATGAACGGGATCAGGCCGGTGGCGTCAGTGTCCTCGACCTTGGGATCTGTGCCTCGGAAATCGATCAGCGAGTAGAGCTGCTTGATGGTCGGCGTCCGCCAGTCACTATACCCGCCGTATTTCTGGGCATTGAGCGTGTCGGGATACATCTGCGCGCCGTCAAAGGTCAGCTTGTCGTCCACATCGATGTCGCCGTCACCGTCCAGGTCAGCGTCCTGCGTCCAAGTCAGGCCGGTGACGTTGTCGTAGACCGTCAATCCGTCGCCGCTGAGCGCGTAGCTGGGTTGGTTGCCGGCGTATTGTGCGTCCTGCCCGAAGAACGGGACGCCAACTGATGGACAGGTGAGCGAGGTCTGGTCGTCGTGGCAGGTATCCTGGCCGGTGTCGACGACCTTCCAGGTCGAGGCGGTATTCACGCCATTTGACCCATCCTGGTCAGATCCATCACCTTCCCCAGATTCATTGCTGGTATCGGCTGTGTCCGTATCAGTTGCATCTTCTACTGATGCGAGAGGACCAGGCGCATTGCATCCGACCATCCCGAGTGAGAGACTGAGCAGAGCTAAGAACAGACGAGCAGTGAGAATGCGGGTAGCACTGTCCATTTGAGCTAATCCTTTGAGCAAGTGCCATCTTCAACATTGGCACGGTTCATGCGGCGGACGGCTTACGCGTCACAGATGGTCCTACCTGTTTTTGACGCTTGATCCGAATCACGGTCGCGATTCGCGCCCAAACCGGCCTGGTTTGTGCCCACCACGTCCTCGCGGAGGGCGCTGGTCCATCTGTTGCCCAGCCGCTTCGGCTTCCTGTTGATCGATCGCGGCATCTTCATTGGTGTCGGCGCGGTCCAGGAGACGGCGCATGTGCTCCGGCAGCTCTTCGGCGGTCACACCCCCGTCGCCGTCCGCATCGAAACTCATAACGTGCTCGACGAAGTCTTCTCCTCGCGGTGGTGGTGGCGGCCTCATTTCCTCGCGGGTGAGCTTGCCGTCGCCGTCCTGGTCCAAGGCCAGGAGTGCGGCTGAGGCGTTAGCGATTTCCTCCGCAGACAGCTCGCCGTCACGGTCGGCATCCAATGCCATCATCAGCGGCGGCGGGCCGTGGTGGGGTCCGTGCATCGGCTCAGCTCGCCGCCCCGCCCGATCCGGCGGCGTTTGCCCCTGTCTATCGAGGCCGTCCTGCTGCGCCATGGCCACACTAAACAGGCCGACAACTGCCAGACCAACTCCGATTCCAACTAGGCGTCTCATGGTGTTGCTCCTGTTGTTAGGGATCTCGTGCGCGTTACCTGCTCATGTTCCTGCACGAAAGCGTGCATCACTGACGGTTTCAGTTTCCAAACAGGTTCTGGAAATCTCCTAGGTCCAACAGATCGACGTCGCCATCACTGTCCATGTCGGCCTTGGTGAACTCGTCCAACGTGGAGCCGCCTGGCGGCGTGGTGACCTGTGGACCGGCCAAAGCGCTGGAGAAGATGGCGTAATCGTCGAGGTCTATGGCGCCGTCACAATTGAAGTCGCCTTTCCTGCCGCTGCATCCGCGTACGCAACGGACGTAGTTGTACATGCGGGACGCGTCGGCCTGGGGTGCGTCACCGAAGTAGTAGCCGTCGTACACGTACGTGTAGCCGGTGAAGTCACCGTCCTTTCGGTCGCTGCGCTGGCAGCCGGCGCCGTGCACATCCTGCCATTGGCTTTCCCAGTAACCCATGCCGCGTCCGAAGCAGACGTACGCGCCTGCGGAGCCGTTGCCATCTTCGCGCGCGTGGGTGGTTCCGGTCCAGAACCACGGGTAATCGACTTGGCCGGCCTCATTAGCAATCTGCGTGATGTTGAAGATCGGATCGATCGCCGCGGAGTTGGTCGCACCCGGCGCCTGCGAGTAGTCGAGGATGCTCTGCATCTCCTTCGCGTTGGGCAGCCGCCAATCACCGTAGCCCAGGTAGCTCTCATCGTTTTTCTGCTGGACCCAGGCGAGGGCGTCCACCCAGATCATCCCGGAGCGTGGCCCGGTGTTGATCCCGTCGCCGCTGTCGTCCTGTGACCACATCAGGCCGGTGGCGAGGTCGGTGATGCTGCCGTCGCCGTTGTCCGTGAAGTTGTTGATTCCGTAGTCGGCGTTCCCACGGCAAAGGCGGACGTAGAACGTTTTGCCTGTCACTGGGTAGCCCTTGATTCGTCCGTCAGCGAAGTTCACACCAAACATCGCCGTTTGGCCGCCCATTACGGGGTCGAGAGAGAGCGTAGTGGTGACCCACTGGGAGTCGATGAGGCGCTCGCCAGCCGCTGTATCACCGTAGCCAAACTCAAAGTAATCGGTGTCGATGAACGGAATCACGCCGCCGGGGTCGTCGGACATCGGGTCGGTGCCGCGGAAGTCCATCAGGGAATAGAGCTCCTTGATCGTCGGCACGCGCCAGTCATCATACCCGCCGAAGTTCTGGGCGTTCAGCGTGTCGGCGTAGGGCGGAGCTTCGTCGAAGGTCCGTTTGTCGTCCACGTCGATGTCGCCGTCGCCGTCCAGGTCGGCATCCCGCATCCAGGTGAGGCCTGTGATGTTGTCGTGAACCGACAGACCGTCCCCGCTGATCGCGTAGCTGGGTTGATTACCCGCGAACTGCGCGTCCTGGCCGTAGAATGGGTCGCCGAGCGATGGGGCCGCGATCGGGAGCTCGTCGTCGTAGCAGGTATCCTGAGCGGTATCGACAACCGGGTAGGATCCGGTGGGCAACTCGGCAACGGTCAGCACCGCGTCGTCCGACGTCGCCGTGCCAAAGTCGTTGGCGACCACACAGCGGTAGTTGCCCGCGTCACCCTCTGTCACCGGGTTGATCGCGTAGGAGGTGCTGGTGGCACCTGAGATGTCACCGGCGTCCTTCTGCCATTGGTAGCTCAACAGCTCGGTTCCAGAAGCCGTGACTGTGAAGGTCGCCGAGCCGCCAGGAGGGACGGTCTGCGACTGCGGGTGCTGGGCGATGCTCGGTGGCGTGTCTGCCCCGGCCGTCACCGTGAACCCGTTGGCCATCGAGAACGTGAGCGTCCCGTTTGGCGTCGTGAAGGTAGCGGTTGCGTCTTTGGTGCCTACGGGTTCGCCGGCCGGAATGTCGAAGACGGCCGTGACGGTGTATTGGCTGTTGTGGGTCACGGAAGTCCCGCTTATGCTGCCGATCATCACGCTGTCCGGCGTGACACCGGCTGGCGGGGCCGGCGGGGAATCCATGTCCAGTGTGAAGGTCACCAGGAGATTGGTGGTGCCCTGCGCCGCGGAATCCGGGTCAACCACCGTGATCTGGTTCGTGGTCTGGCCGAACGCCGGTCCCGCAGAGAGGCCTAGAACGGCCAGCACGAGGAAACCCGTTCTCCAATGAGCCTGACTGCTCCGCTGGACATATGCTATCATGTGGTTCATCAGTCATCTCCTTTCCAATTCCTCCGCAGACTCACCCTACGGGCCGATGAATTCGCCGAAGGTCATCTGGAAGCTTGCGGAATCTCCCAGATCAATATCTCCGTCACAGTTGTAGTCGTATGCTTCGCAGCCGGCGGCGCCACCGCCCGGGCCGGTGAGGCAAGCGGCGAACTCGGCGAAATCGTCCAGGTCTCTTGTCCAATAGCGCGGAGCACGGGCAACTCTCGAAGGATCGTCATACTCCCAGACGGTCGTGCCGGAATCCGGCACCTCAAGGACGTAGCTGCTCTGGGTGTCCGTGACCAGTGTGTTGCCGCTCGGCAGACGATACGCAGCACATTGGGTCTGGCCCGCGTACCAGCCGGGACCGCCGTACGTCCACACGGGATCGGACGGGCCGACGCCACCGCCGCTGAACTGCCCTCCGCTGTCCTTATAGGGCCGCAGGATGGACCCGTCTGCAAGCAGGTAGGCGAAGCTCGCCGGCCGGTTGGCTCCATGCCAGGTCTTGAGGATGGTCCCGTCCATGTCCATCAGGTACGCATCGCTGGAGTTGAGCGGGCTGATCATCGTCACGCCCTCGAACGGGTCCTGCCCGTGGGCGAGAGCCGTCCAGGCCAATGGAGCCAGTGTGGCAAGTATCGTTCGGTGCATCTCGAACCTCCTGAGCGCCTACAGGGTCGATCTTATCGGCCCTTTTCCGCAGAGTCCTTTTCGCATCCCCATGCCACCGGGCACGCCGGCCCCCAGCGTCGATAGTAGAGGAAACGGGAACCGCGCTCGGCAATCTACAGGCCGGGCGTGCAATCTTAATCCGGCTCGCCCGTTTTGTAGGAGGGAGAGCCGTCCGCCAGGGTCGCCCGCACGCTCGTAAGGCCCTGTTCGAGCAAGAACCGAAGATCGTGACGGGGGCTTTGCCCGCACCGCCGAGGTGCGGATAATGAACTTCTGACCGTCTGAGCTGTGGAAAGACGGCGTGGGAATCCGTTTAGACGCACGGGAGCCGGCTATGGCTGACAGCGCCGAGGAGTCCGCCGAACTGTTGGGCCGGCTCCGCCGGAGTGACGAGGATGCCCTGGCTGCGCTCTTCTCGAGGCATCGGGACCGTTTGCTGCGGTTGCTGGAGTTCCGGATGGACGCACGCCTTCGCGGCCGTGTGGACGCCGAGGACGTGCTGCAGGAGGCTTACCTCGACGCTGCAAAGCGCATGCACCACTTTTCGGAGGGCACTTCGACATCGTTCTTCATTTGGCTGCGGATGGTCGTGATCCAGACTCTAATCGATGTCCACCGTCGACATCTGGGTGCTCAGATGCGCGACGCCGGCCGAGAGGTGGCCATCCACGGAGCGCCCTGCTCGCAGACCACGTCGGTATCGCTCGCGGCACGCCTGTTGGGCCACTTCACGTCACCAACGCTGGCGGCGCGGCGCGCGGAGTTGGCCGAGCACCTGCGGACGACACTCGACCAGATGGACCCGATGGACCGCGAAGTGTTGGCCCTACGGCACTTTGAGGAGCTGACCAACAGCGAGGTGGCTGAGGAACTGGAGATTCAGCAGAAGGCGGCCAGTATCCGGTACATCCGCGCCTTGCGGCGGTTCAAGGACGTTCTAGGCGAGATTGCCGCGTTCACTGACGCCCGTCACGGAGGCATCTGACGCGCGGCGCAACCGCGAGGACTACTGCCATGGGTGAGCCAACCGTTAATCGCGATCCTCTCGAGGTCCTGGCCGCTGAGTTCATGGAGCGGTGCCGGCGCGGAGAACACCCATCGATCGACGAATACGCAGAGCAGCATCCCGAACTCGCCGGGGAGATTCGCGAGTTGTTCCCCACAATCGCCACCGTCGAACAGTTCAAGGGTGCAGGATCCGACCATTCCGGTAGGGGGCCGGTACGCGGCGATGTGCAGCTCGAACGGCTCGGTGACTTTCGCATCATCCGCGAGCTAGGTCGCGGCGGTATGGGTATCGTCTACGAAGCGGAGCAGGAATCGCTCGGGCGGCGCGTAGCCGTCAAAGTTCTGCCACGGCAGATGTTGCTTGCTGCGACGCAACTGGATCGCTTCGAGTGCGAGGCACGTACTGCCGCCAAGCTGCACCACACGAACATCGTCCCGATCTTCGGCGTCGGCCAGCACGAGGGCTATCACTTCATCGTCATGCAGTACATCCGCGGTGTCGGACTGGACGCCATCCTGCGAGAACTCCAACGGCTGCTGCTCGATACCGGCGTGGACGGTGAGCATGCGTCGTGCAAGTCGCCATCCAACCAGACCCGCGAATCAATCGATGCGCTCAGCATCGCCCGCTCGTTGGCAACCATAACGGCAGCGCCTGGCAGCGGCGGTTCGCGCCCGGAAGATGAGCCCATTGGCAGTCCGTCTGCCGAGCGTCCTTCGCGTAGCGCAAGCACACCTACCACAGGCCTGGGGCCAGCGTATTGGCACAGCGTGGCGCGCATCGTGCTCCAGGCTGCCGATGCGCTCGAGTACGCCCACAGGCAGGGCACACTTCACCGCGACATCAAACCGGGCAACCTGCTGATTGACGCGGATGAAACCGTATGGGTCGCCGACTTCGGCCTGGCCAAGGCCATGGATCAACAGGGCGTCACCCGGACCGGTGACGTCGTGGGCACGCTGCGGTATATGGCGCCCGAGCAGTTCAAGGGGCAGTACGATGCCCGCAGCGAGGTCTACAGCCTGGGATTGACCCTCTACGAATTGGCGACGCTTCGCCCCGCGTTCGCAGAGACCGGCAAGACGACCCTGATTGACGCAATCGCCCGCGGTCACCCGAAGGCGCCCCGGCAGTTGTGCCCCCACCTGCCGCGCGATCTCGAGACGGTGATCCTGAAGTCTACCGCTTCCGATCCGGATACTCGTTACGTGTCCGCGGGAACCCTTGCGGATGATTTGCGCTGCTTCGTGGAGGACCGACCCATTCAGGCCCGCCGTGCTACGGCGGTTGAACGGCTCCAGCGCTGGTCGCG
>JAAEQG010001023.1 GCA_024231775.1 bacterium | reverse complement strand
CACGTAGCCTACTGTCCGCGCACCCACGCCGCCTTCGGACACGCGCCCCACCGGTTCGGTGAGATGCTCTCTGCCGGCATCAACGTCTGCATTGGGACGGACAGCCTGGCTTCGACGCCTTCACTCTCGGTGCTCGATGAACTCCGCCAAGTGCGGCGCACGATCGAACAGGCTGACACCCATGAACTGATCGAGATGGGCACCCTGCGTGGGGCTCGGGCGCTGGGGCTTGATCGGGTCGTCGGGTCACTGGAACCAGGCAAGCAAGCGGACATGGTCGTCGTTCCACTCGCCCGAGGTGCGGACTGCGACCCGGGGGAGAATCTGCTGCGCTCCACGCTCCCACCTACCCGGGTATACATCGCGGGAAAACCAATCCCGCCCATCGGCTCCGCAGAGTCCGCTGGTACGTAATAAAAGCTCCAGAACGATCTCAATCCAGTCGCAGCATGTATCCGCAGTATTGGTCCCAGCGGCGTCTACAGCGGGCCGGGCACGACGCCAGTGCCTCCGAAACTCCGCGTACCCGTTCCCTCGAAGACCAGGTCGATGAGCAGGTGAAGATCGTCGAAGTCTATGTCGCCATCGTCATCCAGATCGGCCGTGCAGTAGTCCTCGTCAGCAAAGACGCCCGACTGCAGCAGATCGGCCATCGCGTGGAGGTCGGCTTTGCCGATCTTCTCATTTCGATCCACGTCGCCCCGCAGCAGGCAAGTGCAGACCCCGTCCTCGCACTCATCCGGAACGCTGTTTGCGTTGCAGTCGTCGCTGGCGCCGTCGGCGATGTCGCAGTCATCCGGAACGCCGTTGGCGTTGCAGTCCAGATGGGCGTCGCACGTGCCACAGCCATCACTCGTTACGATAGCGATGCAGACTCGGTCCCAGTCGGTTTCGCAGCAGTACGGATCGATCGCACAAACGCAGGCTTCGATCGCCGGGTCGCTGCACCCGATTCTGTGGCCGATCTCGCAGCAGTCGTGTCCGGGGCCGACCTCGCATTCGTCGGGGATCGCGTTCGGTTGGCAATCCAAGCTCGTGCCCGCAGCAATATCGAGGTCGTCCGGGACACCGTTGTCGTTGCAATCCGCGATTCCGGACGGCGTCATCAGGTAGGCGCGCTTCGTCCCGTTGAAGTACCCCCATCCGACAATCTGTCCAACGTCGTTAATGTCCCACGCGTTGGGAAGAACCCAACCCGAGCCCGGTGGGATCAGGTCGTTCAGGTCGCTCATCACGCCGTTTTCCCACAGGTACGCCCGCTGCTCCCCATCCGAGTTGTGTGCCCATCCGACAATCTGTCCACCAGCGTTGATGCCTATTGCCTGACTGACCGAGCCGCCAAATGTTCCGAGGTCGGTCATCACGCCCTTCTCCAAGAGAAAGCCGTGACCTTCTCCCCCGGCGGTATCAGAGTAGCCCACAACCTGCCCCGCGTCGTTAACATCGAGGGCTGCGCTTTCGGCGCCTCCCAAATCCCCCAAATCGTTCATGACGCCGCCGGTGTACAGGAACGCCCTGCGCAGGTTGCCGGGTACCTCGGTGTATCCGACGATATCACCGTTGTTGTTTATTGCCCAAGCAGCGCTATCCGATCCACCAAGCGTGCCCAGGTTGGTCATGACGCTGTCCTCGTAGGCGAAGGCCCGTCGGCGACCGCCCGCGACGTCCCACAATCCAACGACGGTACCATCGTCGTTGATCCCGCGGGCGGCGCTCAGAATCCCTCCGAGCGTGTCGATGTTCATCATTACGTCCTCGCGGTACAGAAACGCCCGGACCGCGCTGACTGTTGCCGCCTGCCCCACGGCGTCGCCGAGTTCATTGATTCCCCACGCCGAGCCGGTCGCGCCTCCAAATGTTCCCAGGTCGGTCATGACACCGTTTTCGTATAGGAACGGTCGATTGTCGTCCTGCTGATCGTGTGCCCGCCCAACCACCTGTCCGGCGTTGTTGATTCCGATGGCTTCGCTCTCCGCGCCACCAAACGTGCCCAGCTCGATGATGGCATATTGCTGCATCGGCGGTTCCGGCAGGAACACCGCAACGTTGTCCACCCAGAGCTCAGCAATGTTGCTGTAGCTGTTCCCGGTGCCGTACTCGCCGAACCGGAACCAGATGCTCGCGATCGGGTCATCAGGCTCCAAGGCGATGTGCGCCAGCAGTTCCGGGATTGTGAACGAATATGAATGAAGGGCGTCGTCGATGATCGGCAGCACCTCTTTGGAGGGGTCGGGATTGTGAAGGTCGAATGGGTATGACGAAGTGCAGCGGAGGTATCTCACGAACCCGAGAGACTCGCCCAACTCGTCGAGGAACCAAAACGTGACATTTGCGGAGGCGTGGACTGAGGAATCGGGACCGCCCTCGCTCGATGCGTGAGCTTCCAGGTCGAATTCGAAGACGAGCGCAGGGTCGTAGATGAACATCTGCTCGAGGGTCAGTGTCGAGGCGCCTTCGTGATACAGGTGGCCCATATGGGTGCCATGGCGCTCGACAACATCCGCGACGTTAACCAATCCACCCTGCTCCCCGCCGATCGTCCATTTGTCGAGCGTGCCGCTCTCGAAGTCGTCGGAGAACCACAGTTCGCCGCTCGCTCCGGAGGCTCCTATGACAACGCCGGCTATAATCGCGATGAGGTGGGGTACGCGGTTCATGATCGTGCTCCTAAGGCTGTGAGGTAAGTACAGCAAAACTGTCTGCGAATCGAGCAACACGACTGGTTAGCCGTTGGCCTCCTCCTGAGGCCAACGCGACGCGCCAGCGTAACGGGCTTCCGTTTGTAACGTATCGCACGCTCTCAAAGAGCGAGCGCTCAGGCTTCCCCTATTAGAGTCTGCACAAACGGTGGAATCTTACACCGAATCCCAAGAAACCCCGTCACCGACGATGTAGCAGGACGATCGAGGGACCGCTGCCGAGCGAAGGGACCTCGGCAGGGCGGCCGTCCCACAACTCGTCACCGACTTTGCACACACTAAAGGCGCACTCTGGTTATGTACCCAGACAGTTACTCAGATTATCGGATTGCCGATGGCGAATCAAGCCCCGGTGTGTCTGAAGCGGAGCATATTGACCGCGGTGCGTTCCCGAGGCGTCTGTACCGCCGCTCGACATGCGCTGCTCAGGTATGTAAAGTGGCACTGACGACGCGTAGGTGCTGTTTCTGGCTTCGGAGATTGGCTGGGGCAATCGGCTTGCGCTAGTTGTACCGGTCCCAGAGCGGACTGCCTCGAGTTGGCGCCAGTTCGCGCAGTGCGGCGAGGGCGCGCCAGGCTCGCCGTTCCGAGCCGGTGGCGTCAGGGGTTTCCTCTGGCGTGTAGCCACGAGAGCGGATCTTCAGCGATGGATGGGGTGATGGCGCTAGACAAGACACCAACGCAATCCCGGGCGGTCAACTGGCTGAACTCGCCGTACTGGTGGGCGCGGACGCTGGCGGAGGATTGGGTGTCCTACCGACGCGGACCGCTGCCGAGGTCCGCCAGCAGCTTGGGAGATCGCCTGTCCGGCAAGGTGCTCCAGCCGATCTTCCTGATAGGCGCTGCTCGGACGGGGACGACGTTCCTGGGCGAATGCTTGGCGGCGCTGCCTGAAGTATCCTACCACTTCGAGCCGGTAGGCACCAAGGCGGCGGTGTACCATGTGTATGATGGGCGCTGGAGCTACGAGAGGGCGCGGCGCTTCTATCGCTGCTTGTATGGCTGGTTGCTCCGGATTCATCTGGACGGCCACCTGCGCTTTGCGGAGAAGACACCGCGTAACTGCTTCATCGTCGGTTTCCTGCGGCGGGCGTTTCCAGACGCGCAGTTCGTCAGCATTCAGCGCGATGGCCGCGATGCGGCACTGTCCAACAGCAAGCGCCCGTGGTTGCAGGCGGCGTATGCGGGGTCAGGCCGGCGCGATCCCGCCGGCTATTTGTACGGGCCTTACGCTCAGTTCTGGGTGGAGCCGGAGCGGCGGGAGGAGTTCGAGAGTACCACTGACATCCACCGATGCATCTGGGCATGGCGCCGCTACACGGAGAGCGCCCGGGCCGATCTCCAGGGCGTTCCGCCTGAGCAGCATCATGAGCTTCGTTATGAGGACCTGGTGACGAATCCGGCTGAGGAGGCTGAGCGCTTGCTGGCGTTCCTGGGGATCACTGATTCGGAATCGCGGGCGAGTTTTCATCAGACTGTGGCGAAGGCCAACCCTCGGTCCGTGGGCGCCGGTCGTCGTGAGCTGACCGATGCTCAGCTTGACCAAATCGAGCGGGAAGCGGGTGGTCTTCTTCAGCGACTGGGGTACGGGAGTTGACGTTTCCTGCGAACGCTTGACCATACCCGGAGCCGTGAGACGTGACCACCGTTCCCTCACGGTCGTGGCTTGGCGTCTTGAGAAAGCTGATGAGCGGAACCTCGACGAGTAGAACGAATCCGACGGTCTCGGTCATCGTACCGTTGTACCAGAAGGAGGCGACCATCGCTCGAGCGTTGGATTCGATTCTGCGTCAGACCTTCACCGATTTCGAAGTCGTCATCGTGGACGATGGCTCGACTGACCGTGGCCCGGATGTCGTGAGGCACTGTGACGATCCGCGCGTGCGCCTGATTCCACAGGCGAACGTCGGCCCGGGAGGGGCTCGCAACCGTGGGATTCGTGAGAGTGCTGGGCGACTGGTCGCGTTCCTCGACGCGGACGACGAGTGGTTGCCCACGTACCTGGAGGCTTCGCTGTCTCGGCTGGATCGCCACCCCACCTGTCAGGCGATCGCATCTGGCAGGTTTCGGGGGCCTCAGCGCGCCAGCCTGGAGCCGAGATTCAGACGGTTCGGAATCGACACGGGACCCTGGCGGCTCCCCCCCGGAGCAGCTCCCAGGGAGGTCAAGCGTGCGGTTGACTTCTTCTGCTCGGGAACCACTGTGTGTTATCGCGAGGTGCTGGAGTGCTGCGGAAGCTTCTACTCCAAGGATCGCTGTACGTACGGCGAAGACTCGTATCTCTGGTTGCAGGTTCTGCTGAACCACGAAGTATACCGTGATCCGGTTCCGCTGATGTGGGTCCACAGCGAGGCAAGTCAGTTGGGGTTGAATCGACGGACGTCGTATCCACCCTACCCCGTCCTGCTTGATCCAGGTCCGGTGCGTGACCGTTGCCCTGTTGAATACCGGGAGTTGCTGGAACGCTGTTTGTGTTACTATGCGGTGTTGTCGGCGCGTCGGCGGGCGCTCGTGGGAGACGTGACCACAGCCAGGGAGCTGTTGCAGCGATATCGTCCGCGGCGGGCCTTCAGTTGGGGACATGCGGCGACGTGCGTTGATCGAGCACTGGCGACCTCGCCTGTTGTTCAGCGGTTGCTGGAGCGGGGCAGACGCTTCCTCCGGCCGACGAGTTCGTAGCAGAGTGGCGTGTTCCTGCGTGAGGACGGCATCATCATGCCTCGAATTCTCCAGTTGTCGCCACGGTTGCCGTATCCGCTCGACGATGGTGGGCGGATCGCGACCTGGAATCTGTCCAGATGTTTGCACCACAACGGCTACGAGCTGGATCTGATTGGTTTCGCCCGCGACGAGGCGGCGATCGCCGCGGCCAGCGAACCCTTGAGCCAAGTGTTCAAGTCGGTCTCTCCGGTGCTCAAGAACGTCGAGCGGCAGTATCCGGCGACCCTGCTGAGAGCCCTGCTCACCGGGAGCTCCTACTTCACGCGCAAGTACTACTCATCGCGCGTGGCCGAGCTCATCCGCCAGCACGTCGCAAGGGGCCGATACGATGCCACCCTGATCGACAGCGCCTACATGGGCGTGTACCTGCCCGTGCTCCGAAGATGTGGGGCGGCGGTGGGCAAGATTGTGCTGCGCGAACACAACGTGGAATACGAGCTGCTCGAACGGCTGGCGGTTGGTGACTCAAACCCTTTCTATCGCGCCGTGCTGCGACGCGAGGCGAAGCTGTTCCGCCGCTATGAACTCGAGCTGGTTCGGCAAGTGAACGACGTGCGGATGATCTCCCCGCGCGATGCTGAGGTGCTGGCTGCGGCCGGGGTTCAGCCGGCCCCTGCTGTGCTCGCTCCGTTCGTCGATATGGACAGGTATCACTGCGGTCGCGCAGAGCAGGTGGAGCCCGAGTCGCTGGTGTGCGTGGGGAACATGGCCTGGCCGCCGAACACCAACGGTGTGCAGTGGTTCTGCGAGCACGTCT
>JAAEQG010001022.1 GCA_024231775.1 bacterium | reverse complement strand
TCCCAGGCGTCAAAATAGTCCACGCGCACCATGTCGTCGTCGGAGAGAGGATTGTAGATGCCCAGGACGGTGACAGAGATGGTGTGTGTGCCGGTGCTAAAGCCCGAGTAGTGGACGCTGCTCACGTCGTCACCCCGGCCGTAGGTATCGACCACGCCCTGGCTGACGCCGTCGACGAAGACCTCGGCGTAGCCGCCGCTGTTGTGAATGTGAAAGCCGACGCCGACCCAGGGGCCACTGAAAGTGAGGCTGACGGTGTCGCTGACCGTACCGGAACGGGCATAGTAGCCTCTGCTGCACATTGCGGCGGAATACATATCCCACGAGCCAGCGGTTTGCCCGTAGAGCAAACCGTTGTAGCGCAAGGCCGGATCGTCTTCCTCGTAGCGCACGACACCCGTGGGCGAGGGCGTCGGCGTGGGCAACGGGTCGGCGGGGACGTGGAAAGCGTCCACGGTGGCAACGTTCCGATAGCCCTGCACTCGCAGAACGTGGGGGCCTGGGGCCAGTGAGCCGTAGCTAAAGCTGCGCGTGACGGTCGAACTGCTGTAGAGATCGACGTACTCCAAGAAAGCTCCGTCCAGAAAGACCTTGGCTACACCGCCGCTGCTGTACGCCACCGCCTGGAAGGTGACCGAGTTGTCGGTGATGACCGAGTTGCCCGTAAATAGGAACCAGGCATTGAGGCCACCACGGATACAATCGCCTCCGCTGGCAGCAGGAGTTGCGTACAGACTCCAGTTGGAACTGAGGTGCACACGCTCATCATCCTGCTCAAAGGTACCTTCGGCCATCGCCACACCATCCCAGATGTCAAAGTAATCCACAGACACCCGGTCATCATCGGAGAGAGGATTGTGGATGCCCAGGACGGTGACAGAGATGGTGTGTGTGCCGGTGCTAAAGCCCGAATAGTAGACGCTGCTCACGTCGTCGCCTCGGCTGTAGGTATCCACCACGCCCTGGCTGACACCGTCGACGAAAACCTCGGCATAGCCACCGCTGTTGGTGGTGAGAAAGCCAACGCCCATCCAGGGACCGGTAAAGGTGAGCACGGCGGTATCGCTGACTGTACTAGAGTTGATGTATTGACCGGCGCTGGCGCGGGCGGCGCTCGCTGTACTCCACGCACCGTTATAGGTGATCTGGGGATCATCTTCTTCGATGCGCACGGTTCCTGTACTGACCTGGAAGAAAGGAGCGGCCAGACCGGGAGGTTTATGATTTGTTGATGTGTGATTCAAGGTTTGTTGATCTATGGTTTGGCCGGCCTGTCGATCTTGGGTTTTGACAATCGCCGGAGTCGAGTTCAGGTTTGAACTCTGTGTCCCACCGTCGTTGCTGGATTCGGTGGTGATGATGGTGGTCACGGTGACTGTTCCTGGAATCACGAGGCTGGGGGAGACGGCGTGGGATGGTTCCAGTGCCTGTCCCACGGCCAGGAGGCCATAGCCCACGCCGTCAGGGATGAGGTCGTCATACTCATCCAGCAACTCGACGGTGATGGTATAGACGCCGGGCGTCCAGCCGGAGGTTTCGACCACGCCCAACGGATAGTCGGCAGGTGGTCCGAGGCGCAGGGTCAGTGGTGTATCGTTGGTCCAGACCTGGCTTCCGCCTGCGGCCAGGATGCGGGTGCGGGCGGTGGCCGTCCGGTAGATATTGGCCACATTGGCGACCTGCGCCGAGAGGGTGGAGGAACTGATGCCGGTCTCGACAAAGGCCGGGTCGGCGTTGACGGCCAGGACGCGGACAAAGGCGTCCACGACGTTCAGGTTGGCGGCGGCCTGGGCCTGGATCAGGTTGTCCTCGCTTGCCTGGGTCTGGGCAGTGATGGCGCGGTATCCCAGCGTGGGGAGGGTGATTGCAACGGACACGGTCAGTTCTTGCCCTGCCGCTATCGTCACCGTGAACGGAGATTGAAGGCTGGCGGTCGGCGGGTGCGCCGGTTCGCAGATTTGTTGGCTCACCGATTGGCAGATTTGCAGGTTCGTCTCGTAGGTGGTGGTCAGTGTGCCTTTGTTTTCCAGGGACAGGGTGTAGGTGGCCGGTTGCCCGGGCAGGGCGGCGGCAGCGCCAGGGCGGATGGCGACGGCGACGTTTCGCCGGGCGATGCGCAGCAGATAGCCCTCCAGGTCGGCCAGCGGTCCGCAAAAGTCGGCGACGGTGGACGCGGGCGACGATGCCAACGCCTCCAGGTCGGCAGTGTCCACCAGGGGATAATCCGCCTGCACGCGGGCGATGATGTCGTCGAGGGCGGTGGTGGCGCGGTCGCGCAGCGTGCCGTCTCCAGGGTCAATCTCCCAGAATTCGAGTTGCAGGGCCAGGTTTTGCAAGGCCAGGCTCAATCCTCCGCCCCCGGTGGAAGAGGGGAGCAAAGCGGCAGTCTGGGCGGCCCGGCTGGTCCCGGCGACGCAGGGGCCGACGATGCGTGCGTAGGCGTAGGCGGTCTGGGTATAGGCAGTGCCCGGCGCAGGGCTGTCCACCCGGATGAGTTCCTCGTCGCCCAGGGCGGCCCCGGTGGCGGTAAAGGTGACGGTCTGGGTAAGGGTCTCGGCGACGAGCAGGCCAGAGACCGGCGACTGGAGGCCGGAGAGCGTCCAGGTCGTGACCGGCAGGGTGACGGTGACGGGAAAGTCGCCAGAGACGTTGCCCACGTTGGTCAGCCCAATGTCAAAGGTCGCAGTGCTATTCGGCGCGGCATAGATGATGGGAGGGGCGGTGGTGACATAGTTGAAGGGGATGGCGGGAACGGTAAAGACGCCGGTATCATCTATGCGCAGCGCGGGGGCATCGACGGCGACGATGGTCACGCTAAAGGGGTACTCGGTGCCGACGGGCGGCAGCAGTGTCACAGTAGGCGAGACGTAGAGGCCCACATGTCCCAGGCCGCCCGCGGGCAGCGCGAGCGTGGTTTCTGTCTGGCCCTCGTCGCCGCTGAGGATGAGCCAGTCGATGGGAAAGGAGGGAGTGATCGAGATAGCAAAGGTGTGCGAGACGGTGGAGGTGTTGGTGACGTCGAGGGTGTAGGCCGCGCCGGGGAGTTGCAGTTGGCCGGTGTTGGTCTCGCCAGGGATGGCGTCGGGGTCTTTGGGACCCCAGGGCACGGTGATGAGCGGGTCGGGGGCCACGTCGGCCTCCATTCCCTGGTGGGCGACGGTGGTGACGGTGTGCTCGGCGGAGGCGATCAGCGCCGTGTTGGTGACGGATTGCGCGCT
>JAAEQG010001021.1 GCA_024231775.1 bacterium | reverse complement strand
GTCGCGTTCCCCGACGCGCTCATCGCCGCCACCACGCTGGAACACGACCTGACGCTGGTGACGACCAATGGCAAGCATTTCCCCATGCTGGACGAAAAAGTGTCTGCTCTTTCGGATCATTTGCCCTCCCTCACCTGATCCACCACCGCGCGGGCTGCCCACAAGCGGGTGTGGAAATCGTGGCGCACCGTCGCATAGACAATATAGCCATCGCCGGTGGGCACAGCCCCCAACAAATTCAAATCACATTCAGGGCCGCCATACTGCTCACAAACGGGCAAGCCCGCGCCGGCCTCGACCCACGTCCGGCCCGCGTCGGTGGAGACGTAAACCGTCGCCGCGCCCTGGGCATAGATGGCGCGGTCGGCGTCAAAGCGGGGCGAGATCAGGTAGCCATAAGCCGGTTCCAGTTTGCTCCGCCCGATGCGCGCCCAATCCCGCCCGCCGTCTTGCGAGAGATAGACGTCGCCATCCATCACCGCCGCCGCTAGCAGGCCGGTGATAAACTGGGCAACGATTGGCTCACCGCCGAAACCAAAATCGACCGGGCGGCGCACCCACTCTGCTCCTGCCCCCGAACCCCCTTCATAGACAGCGCCCGAAGCCAGGGCGATCAATCCGCTGTCTGGACTCTGTATCAGCTTTTTCACGCTCGCCGTTCCTTCCATCCTGGTCCAGGTATCGCCCCCATCCTCGGTGCGGTATACGTCGCCACTGTAGGCCAGATGGGCGATCCCGCGCTCGGCAAAATCGGTCGAAAATAGCGGTGAAAAGCGGCGATAGCTAGCCGCCGGAAGCCCCTCGCCCGCCATCTGATCCCAGGTCAGGCCGCCATCGTGGGAGACAAAAAAGTCGTCGTATGTCGTGACGACCAGCACGGGCGGGCTATCCGGCCCATCCACCACGGCTATCCCGAACACGGCGAGCGGGCCAACGTCGCCCTCCGGCAGCGGGCCGGACGGCTCCCAGCGCGTTCCACCCGCCGGTAACCGGAACAGCCGCGGGTCGCCGCCGGTGCTGGCATAGATCGCGCCATCCGAGGCGACAGCCGCCACTCCCACAGCCGACACCGGCAAGCCCACGTTCGCCTCGGCCCACGTCGCTCCGCCATCGGCGGAACGGTATAATCCGCGCGTCGTGCCCAGGAACAACGTCGCGCCCGACGCCGCCAGTGCGGTCGGATGCGCCGAGAGCGTTTTTGGCAAGGATACCGCCCCAACGGCGGCCGGGTTCACCGGGTCCAACGCCGGGTCGGTCGGATAGTTTGGATTGGGCGCCAGGCGCACCATGTGGTCCAGTTCAAAGCCGGGATCAAACACCTCCCAGGTCAGCCCGCCGTCGGTGGAGCGGTAGGCGATGCCGCCCTCGACGGTGGCCCACAGGGTAGGGTCGGCGGGATAAGCGGGCGAGATGGAGAGGTACACGTCGGCATCGGATGCGCCGCCGACCTGGGCGATGCGAGACACCTCCGTCCACGTTTCCCCGCCATCGGTGGAGCGAAACACGAGGCTGCGCCCATCCGTGGCAAACACGGTCCGGTCGGCGGCAAAGGCGGGGGAGACGGCCAGGCTGCGCATCCCCCGGTAGATGCTGAACGAACGAGTCCAGGTCTCGCCGCCGTCGGTGGAGCGGTAGACGTCGTCAGCGGCGACGATAAAGACAGTGTCCGGCGTGGCGAAAGCGACGTCGTTCACCCAGGGGCCGGGCAGGCCCGCGATGGGCAGCGGTTCCCAGGGGCCGAGCGGGTTGGCAGTAGTGGGGGGAAAGGGAGTAAGGGTGAGTGTGGGGGTATGGGGGGGGGGGGGGGGGGGGGCATCGGTAGGGGCCTGGGTGGGAGGTGGGCTAAGG
>JAAEQG010001020.1 GCA_024231775.1 bacterium | reverse complement strand
TGCCAGTAACGCATACGCTCCGACATGAAGCACCTCCTCGAGAGCCATCATGCCAGATCTGGCCCTGCAAAAACCAGATGCAATTCACCGAGCGCATACTCCTCGCTTGCGTCCCGCAAAAGCAGATCCAGGACCGTCTCCAGCGGCACCTGCTCGAGTTGGAGTGTGATTGGGGTCGAGAAGTCCACGCCCAAGCTTTCCAGGGCACGCTCGTTGACATAGATGTTCAGGCCATGCTCGGCCCGCAACTGTCCGAGGATCTTGCTCAGGCTGACGTCCTCGAAGTCCACGCTGACCACGGTCCGCGCAAGACGTGCCTGCACCGCAGGATCTGCCGGAGGCGCCGCCATAGCCCATCCCAGCGGCCCCAAGACGGCGGCAGTCATCACTGCGGCTGCCCACCACGCCCGTCCCCGGGGAGCCGGGCTAAACAGTGGACCAGCAAGTCTGTTCTGCAATGAGAGTGAGCAGCGAGTCGATCGGGACATGGTTCAAACCTCCGCAACAGGATCCTATGCTCCGCAGCCTGGTGCGCGCGCACCAGCACTGCCGAAGCCTATCCTACTCATCTTGCGGAGCCAAAGCGCACGATCATAACCACTCCCAGCCAAGTTCCACCACAGAAGTGTCTGAACAGTGGCGAAATCACCCAGCCGGAAGCCGGTCCACGTGCATCAGATTGTATGCCCGCCGATCCCGATATTCTCCGGGGGGACGGTCTTTTTCAGAGGGCCGCGTCGCTGGACCACTGCACCGTGGCCCACCCCTCTATCCGGTGAAGGCCGTCTGGAAGCGCCTGAAGTCCGCCAAATCAACGTCGTTGTCGCAATCGAAATCGCCCATGTCACACCCGGAATCAAACGTCACTCCCGGACCGGTCAAGCACCCTTCGAATACGTTGAAGTCGATCAGGTCGACATCCTCGTCGGTGTCGAAATCGCCGTAGCCCAGAGATTCGCACTCGTCCGGAATCTGATTCTCGTTGCAGTCCGTGCTCGTTCCTTCAGCAATATCGCATTCATCGAATACGCTATTGGTGTTGCAGTCGGGGATGTTCTCCGGGGCTACGCCTCCTCCGCTCAAGCACAGGTGAACATCATCCAGCTTGAACTGGGTCAGGCTGGCGCTACTCCCCATGTTGGATACCGGATGAATGCGCAGATAGTCCATGCGCCGCCCGTTAGGCGTCAGGCTGGTGGTTGTGACTTTCAGATCCCCGTCAATGTACACCTTCAGGGTATCGTCAATCGTATCCATCACCACCTCGAACTCATAACAGGAGTCCAGGCCTACAAATACACCGGTGTCCAGGTACTCGCTCTCCGGGGGCCAGGCGGGATTGCGCACGACGATGTTTCCAGGGATTACTCCCGGCCGCGTCGACTCCGTGGAGACAAAATCAATGCGCACCACGGGTGACTCGCGGACACCATCATAGATGAAGAACTGCCAGTCCCATTTCGAGTCAATCCCCAATCCAACCTTGGCGCTGAAGCGCAGCGAGTATACCGGCTCATCCGGAGCGAAGCCGCTCGCATACGGCCGGAAGAACTCGCTCGCCACATATCCGTCCTCTGACGAAACCAAGCCCTCATCGACGCTGACCGCCACCGCCAGGTCCGCGCTAGCTCCAGTCTGGCATCCGCGCGTGTCCACTACCGCGGTGCCTTCCGGGTTGTCCCAGTAAACACCGTCGCCGTCATAGTCAATCTCGGCGATCGGTGTGGTTCGGCTGAACGGGGGGTTCGGCTGGAATCCGTCCCAAATGTCTATGCAGTTCTGGACATCGCATTCGTCCGGGCGTCCGTTGGTGTTGCAGTCATCACTGGTTGACTGGGTGATGTCGCACTGGTCCGCCACCCCGTTGGTGTTGCAGTCGAACTCGCACTCATCGGGTACCAGATTGGCATTGCAGTCGTTGTCCGCCAGCTCACAGTCGTCAGGAATGCTATTCGGCTGGCAGTCCGCGCTCGTACTCCCAAGGACGTCGCATATGTCGGGGACACCGTTGAGGTTGCAGTCCGGATCGCATTCGTCCGGAACACCGTTTCCCCAGCAATCCGTACTGGTACCGGCGATGATGTCGCAGTCGTCGGCCACCCCGTTAGTGTTGCAGTCCGGCTCGCATTCGTCGGGGATGCCGTTGGCGGAGCAATCGGAACTGGTGGCCGCAGCGATGTCGCACTCATCCGCCAGACCGTTCGAATTGCAGTCTCCGTCGCACTCATCCGGAAGACCATTGGTGTTGCAGTCGTAGCTGGTTCCGCCGCTGATGTCCAGGGCGTCATCGACCGCGTTGGCATTGCAGTCATGCACCACGCCGCTGACCACCAGGGCGTAGTCAACGTCGAGTTCGGGGGTCTCTTCGTGACCGTCTTCATTGATTTCGTCGGCGAAGACCTCGATGGTCCAGGTTCCCGCCTGGGGGTTCTGCACGAACACATTCTCGACGGTGTCGATCGTGTTGGCTTGGCCTCCAGAGGTGGACCAATCGCCCTCGAGCAGCCCGTTGTTTCCCCAGTAGTGCACGCCGCCTGGTGAGCTCACCCGCAGAGACAGGTCGTTGACACGGTGGACCGAGGAGGACGAAGTCCCCTCCGGGTCCGTGTACACCAGGGTGGCCCGTAAGGCGGGTTCGCCGGCGAGCACCGCTACGGAGTACGTACTGTGCTGGAGATTCGCGAGTAGATCGGTTTCATTGATAATGAGCATTCGCTCACGCATGTCGTAGGCGTTCTGCACATTGGACAGGCCCCAGCCCTGATGTGTGCGGGTGAGGTCGTGCCCCGTTCCTGAGAAGGAATAGGCCTGGGCGGTGTTGATCATGACTGCCTTGGCTGTGGAGGCATGGGCCCGCTCCTCGAACACCGTCCCGCTGGAGATGGGGTTGCCGAAGATCCCCTCGGCCCACATCTGGAAGAACAGCCCGAAATGACCGGCGGTCTCGGGCGTGGCGGCGCTCGTCCCCCCGAAGTAGCTGGTATAGCCGCTCCCTGTAGTGGTGGTGCGAATGGAGTCGTACCAGTAGCACAGATCCGGTTTGATCCGGCCGTCTGAGGCGGGGCCTATGCTGGCATCGCCATTCCACCCGTCGTCTGCCGTGCTCAAAGTGTTGTAGTGATTGATTCCGCCGATGGACACGATGTTCTTGCCCCACGCTTCTCGGAGCGAATCTTGATTACTGTAGTTGCCCTGTCCCTGGAGGATGACGATGTCGTAATCGAAGACGATGCGGTCCAACTCGCGTGATGCCGTCGTATAGTCGCGGGCGAAGGGGCTCGTACCCCAACTGTTTGATTGAAACACGCAGTAATACGGATCGGCAACCAACGCCGCCGCATCCGTATAGCGGTTGGGCGGACCCCACATGGAGAAGATCCCAAACCCATCCGGCATCATCCCGCGACCACTGGAGCTACCAGTCCCGTCACCGAAGACAATGCCGAAAGTCGACGTGCCGTGGCTTTCATAATCGGCCGGACCACGCCGCACCGTCAGCCGACTGGCGTACGCCGGGTGGTCTGTTTGGCAGCCGTTGTCCATGACCTCGCCACGCACGCCTTCGCCCGTGTAACCGGCCACGGACTCCAGGTAGTCGGCTCCGCCGATTGTGCGAACGTTGTTCATCGCGGCGACCGGCGGACCCCAGCGGTCGACGAAGAAGACATCATCCATGCCCACGACCTCAGTGAGCTGCGCAGGGGTAAGCGTCGCCTGCAACAACCGCAGACCCGCGTCCACCACGTCAATCGTACCACCCAAGGCGACGATGCGCTCAGCCACGCCCAGCTTGGAGGCCGCATCCTCTGCGAACAACTCGATGATGTAGCGCCCGGAGGGATGCGCCTCCGCGAGGCCCGCATGGTTGTCCGCCAGGAACCGCTCCAGCCGGTAAGCCGGATGGTAAGGCCCGATCCAACGGACATACGCAAGCGCGGAAACCTGGTCACGTACCCCGGAGTCCATCCTGACAATGTGGGCGTGGTTGGCTACGTAGTGGTGTATCCTCCCCCCCAGTCGCCTGATCTCCGCACGATAGGCTTCCAGCGGTTGGGTGACGAACTGCACGACATACAGATCATCTGGCTCCGCCGCACGCAGCCCCGACCCCACCTGGGCGCGCTGCGTTAACGGATCGAAGTCGCCGTGGACCAGCTTGAGTTCATACGACGTATTCCGCACCCGGTCGACTCTGCGCCCGTCCAGGCTGATCGCGTAGTACGGTTCCTCCCCGCCGTCCGCGGAGACTTCCTGCCACAACACAACCTGCATCTGAGTGTCCGGCACCCGAAGCCAGCGCGCCCCCTTAACCACTTGGTCGGTCGCGTGAAAGACCGTGCTGCCGTCCAGGCTCAATTGCGTGCGCGCCCCTTCCGTCGCCACAGTAAAACCGGAAGGCTCACTTGGATCCGCAGAGCCCTGATCCCCCCGGGCGTCCATCGCGCACCCGACCACCGTCAGTACAGCCACAAGTGATCCAATGGCACGTTTGCCATGCAACGGCTTCGTCATGCATCTACTCCCCTGTCAGGATTGGTTCGCCGGGTGGGCGCATGCCGCCATGGCATTCGTTCGCTGTTGGCGCCTCTGTCCCCTGAAGCCTGCGTTCAGTTGTTCCGTTATTGGTTGAACTCGGCCTGAAATCTCTTATAGTCCGCCAGGTCAACATCGCCGTCACTGTCCGCGTCTCCGACCGGGCAGCACGCCCCCGAGTACAATGGCGGATCGCAAGGAGGTGCGATGCAGCATCCCGTGAAGCAGCTCAGCAATACCTCGAAGTCGAGCAGGTCTACGTCGTCGTCGCCGTCGAAGTCGCCACGCTCCATAGCTCCGCATTCATCGGGCACCCCATTGCTGTTGCAGTCCCCACTCGTCCCCTCCGCGATGTCGCACTCGTCGAACACCGCATTGGCGTTGCAGTCCGGCACCGGATGCATCCCGGTCACGCAAAGTTGAAACCCATCAACCTTGAAGTTGGTAGTGCTGGAGGTGCTCGCTCCGTTGGCCGAAGGATGCACGCGGAAGTAGTCCATCCTTCGGGCATCCGCATACAGCGGTTCAGTCGCCACCACCGGATCGCCGTCGATGGAAACCGTGACCGTGCGGACGACATTGTCCAGAGTCACCTCCAGATCGTAGCATTGGTCCAGATATAGCCCCACCCCGGTGTTGAAGTACACAGGGCTTCCTGCCGGATTCTTCACCAGGATGTAGCCGCGGTCGCCCGGGTCCACTGCCTCCGACGCGAGGGACGCGAACTCAATCTGGACTACGGGTCGCCCACTGAGCGTATCATACACGAGATACTCCCAGTCCCACTTGGCGTCGATCCCGAACCCGACCTTGGCACTGAAGGTCAGCGTGTACACGTTCTCCTCCGGAGCAGGAGTACCCTCCACCGTGCGGAAGAGCTCGCTGGCGACGTATCCGTCTCGCGGATCGAACAGACTCTCGTCAACATCGACTCTAACGCTTAAGTCTGAACTGTATCCCGTCTCGCACCCGCGCCGATCAATGATTGCGGTGTCTTCCGGGTTCTCCCAGAAGATGCCGTCGCCATCAGGATAGGGCAGATAGTCTATCGTGCTCATGAGTATGTTGCGGCTGAACGGCGGATTCGGCTGGAATCCGTCCCACAGGCTCGAGCACTCCGTGACGTCGCACTCGTCGGGTTGCCCGTTGTTGTTGCAGTCGGGGCTTATCCCCAAAGCCACGTCGCAAGCGTCCGGTTGGCCGTTGGTGTTGCAGTCCGGGTCGCACTCGTCCGGGACGGCGTTCGAATCGCAGTCGTTCCCGGCCAACTCACACTCGTCGGGAACGTTGTTGGGTTGGCAATCAAAGCTGGTTGCCCCGGCGGCGTCACAAACATCGGGCACACCGTTGTTGTTGCAGTCGTTCCCCTCGATTTCGCATTCGTCGGGGATGCTGTTCGGTTGGCAGTCTGCGCTCGTGGCCCCCGCAGCATCGCACACATCGGGCACGCCGTTGCTGTTGCAGTCGTTTCCATCCATTTCACACTCGTCGGGAACGCCGTTCCCCTGGCAGTCCATGCTCGTTCCCTGGCCGATATCGCAAATATCCTGGAAGCCGTTGGGCTGGCAATCACTCTGCGATTCGCACTCGTCCGGAACGCTATTGCTGTTGCAGTCATCAGCCTGGCCGCATCCCGGAACATCACAGATTCCGCCCGGGGGACCACAGTCAATCTCGCACGGGTCCGCCAGACCGTTGGTGTTGCAGTCCAGGAACGCTCCGCTCACAGACATCGCGTAGGTGTTGCGCGTATCATCGGCAAGGTATACGCGCAGGTAGAAGCTCGCCGATGGGCCGCCGTTCGGGTAAGTGAGCAGCTCGTCATCGGTGGTGGTCGTGCTGGAGGCGACGACCGCCCCGCCGCACCCGTCGTACAACGCGACGTTGACGTCGCCATGGGCGTCCACGAAAGAGAGGGCAACCTCCAACTGCTCGCTGGAGCCGACGGAGATTCGGTACCAGTCCTCCGCAACGCTCTTGAGCACGAGGTCGTAGTAGGTCCCGTTACTGAGGGCTACCGCCGAAGCGCAGGCGTCGTTACCCTCGTAAGCGTCCTCGCTTCCGCCTGAAAGGAGAGAGGCGATCTCCGGATAGTAATAGGAGAACTTTCCGTAGTAGACGGGGTTGGCTGGGTTGGAGCAGCTTACGTCACCGTAGGAGAAGCTGCAGTTCCCATAGAGAAGCTGGTTCTCCGGCAGGAGTTCGTTCGTCCAGATACCCGAGCCGGATGATCCGCCCAGAATAGTGCCCACGTTCTGGTTGTAGGCTATGCGCTGCCAGTATGCCGTCTCGTTCAAGCGCACGCCGCGGCTGTAGCGCTTGTAGCTGCCATCGGGGTGGTGTACGCCAACGGCGGAATCGCCGACCGTCCCGGCGGTCCATCCGGTCCAGTACACGCCCGTTGGCAATGCCCCCAGCACCATCATCAGCGTCCAGTCGCCGCTGACCGGCGACCCGGAATAGTGCGAGGTCTCGAGCACATCAGCCTCATAGGAAAAGCTACTGCCCATCAGAGTACCGTTGCACGTTGAGCGCTGATAGAACCAGCGGAACTCCATCCCGTCCGCCTGTGACTCGGTATCCACGCAATGGGCGCTGGTCAGAAAGTAGGGGGTCAGATCGCCGCTCTGACTGGCGAGCAGTTGCCCCGTGCAGAGCCAGATATATCCTCCGTCGTGGTAGGTTATCTTAGCGACCGAGTAGCTCACTGATTCCCACGTTGGGTAATAGCAGGCCACATCTTTCATGCAGCTCAGGTCGGCACGCAAACCCCCGTCATCGCCAAGCTCCTCGAGGGGACGATAAACATGCCCGCCCGAGTCGATCCGAAATGGAACCACACCTGCCGCGCCCCTTGGCGCGAGGTACTCGATGTACACGGTATCACCCGCGACGCTCCCCGCCCAAAACTCCTCTGTACGCAACGGGCCGGTTCCGGTGTAGGGACCGTGAACTCGTTCCAGCGCGCCCGGGGCATAGACGTACAGCTCTGCCCCTTGCGGGAGTTGGAAACCGGTGAAGTGCAGACGCACCTCCCAGGCTCCCTCGAGCACAACCGCCGCGGTCCACAGACCGCCGGATCCGGGAAGTTCGGTCCACGCCCCGTGGGATGCATCGATATCAAGGTCTCGGGTGATCCCGATCCGCAGCGGTTGTCCGATACGCTGGGAGGGTTGGTCCTCGCCGCGCAGAGTCTCGGCATCGAGCGGCGGTAGATGGCTTTCCGGAAACGATGGTGCGCTGCGCAGTTCAAGCACGCTCGAGGGAGGCTCTACGACACCCGCCTGGGGTTGATGGCCCATCGGCCAGCCGACGCCCTGACAGCGCGCCCCCTCAACGGCGGCAACAACCGTTCCTGCCAACGACGCAGCAGCCCCGGAGTCACGATCACCGTCGAACTTCTCCGTCGCGACTACAGTCGAAGTCAAAGCCAATACAACCAACAAACCAACCGTAGCCGTTCCGCGAAACTCCATGATACCTCCACACAACCGCTTGGCTGTTCTTGACGCGCGACTCAGCCGGTAAAGGCCACCTGGAACGCCCGGAAATCGCCCAGATCGATGTCCCCGTCGTTGTCCGCATCACCGACGATGCAGCACGGCCCCACGTAGAGCGTCGGGTCACATGGCGGGGCCAGACAGCTCCCCGTGAAGCAGTCCTGGAACGTCTCGTAGTCCGTCAAGTCCACGTCGCTGTCACCGTCAAAGTCGCCGTGATCCACGACGCCGCACTCATCAGGGATCCCGTTACTGTTGCAGTCGGCGCTGGTCCCCTGATCCAAATCGCAATCGTCCCAGACCTCGTTGGTGTTGCAGTCCGGGAACTCCTCCGGCGGAACCCCCAAGCCCGTGAGACACAACTCCACCTCGTCGAGCTTCAATTCCGTCAGCGTAGCCGTCGCAGCGTTGTTCGACGCCGGCTGCATCTGCAGGTAGTCCATCCGCCGGGTCCCAGCCACGAGCGGCGTGGTGACCACCTTGAGATCGTCATTGACGTACACCCTCACCGAGTCGGCGGAGTTGTCCGCGACCACCCGCAGGTCGATGCACGAGCTAAGGAACACCGTCACCCCCGTATTCAGGTACTCCGGTGAACCGGCGGGGTTCTTCACCAGAACGTAGCCGCGATCCGCCGGGTCCACCGCCAGCGACTGCGTCGAGCTGAACAGCAACTGGGCAATCGGCTGAGCGGCTACCGCATCGTGGATGAAGAACTCCCAATCCCACTTCGAGTCTATCGCCAGCTCGACTTTCACGGAGAACGACAGATCGTAAACCCGTTCTTCCGCCGCGAAGCCGCCGTCGTACTCCTGGAAGTACTCGCTGGATACATAACCATCACGCGGATCGGGCAGACTCTCGTTCACGCTCACCTTGACCGCGAGGTCGGAACTCAACCCGGTGTCGCACCCCCGCCGGTCCACGATCGTCGTCTGCTCCGGGTTGCTCCAGAACACCCCGTCGCCCCCGGGCACCGGAATGTAGTCGATCGTATCGATCAACGTGTTTCGGCTGAACGGCGGATTCGGCTGGAAACCGTCCCACAGGCTGGTGCATCGGGTGATGTCACAACTGTCCGGGTACCCGTTGGTGTTGCAGTCCACCAGACAGTCTTGGCCCACACAGATTCCGCCGGGAGGAGGCACGTCGCAGATGTCCGGCGTCCCGTTACCGTCGCAATCCGACTCGCAATCATCCGGTGTACCGTTGGACTGGCAGTCGAAGCTGGTACCCTGGGCGATGTCGCAATCGTCGCGGACGCCGTTCGCGTTGCAGTCGGTTTCGCACTCGTCGGGCGTACCGTTTCCCGTGCAGTCTACGCTGGTTGCCCCGACGATGTCGCAGGAATCGATGACCCCGTTTTCGTTGCAGTCCTGGCTGGCCACCTCGCAATCGTCCGGAGTACCGTTGTTGTTGCAGTCGTTACCCACCAGCTCGCACTCGTCGGGCGTGCGGTTGTCATTGCAGTCCAGGCTGGTCCCCACGGCGATGTCGCAGATGTCCAGGAAACCGTTCGGCTGGCAGTCGTCCTGCGGCTCGCACTCGTCGGGGACCGCGTTGCTGTTGCAGTCGTCGCTGGTTGCCCCCGCGATGTCCACGTCGTCGGGGACGCCGTTATCGTTGCAGTCGTCCCCGATGTAGTCCCAGCCGATGGCATCGAACATGTCCAGATCCGACGCCATGAAGAAATCGGGGTAGAAGGTCTCGCCCGGAGCCCCATCCGGATCCATGATCCCGATCGCCGGGTTTCGCTTGCGAAAGTGGCTGGCTTGGTAGGGTGAACCGTCGGACATCTCGTACTCCACGACGATCAGGTCGGACATGTGATCGTTGAGCGGCGGGTTGTTGTAGTCCACCAGGCGGGCGGTGGTCTCGAACTCGGCATAGGTACCCGGGTCGCCGTTGCACGCCCCACCGGACGTCTGGAAGCGGAAGATGTCCAGCGAGTCGATCTGGCCGTTCGGATCGTGATCCGCTCTGGAGGTGAATCCCAGCGCGTGCCCCACCTCGTGGAACAGCGTCGACTTGAAGCAATATCCGGACACGCCATTGCTCGGATCGTAGTCCCAGGTGAAGTCCGTGTTCATGACCATCGTCGCCGCCAAGCCCGTCACGGTTCCGATCGTTGCCCGGTAGTTGGCCTTGGTGAAGTTGCACCGATCCACGTCGGTCGGCGTGCACGTGCCCGCGTCATAGCGCACGGGGATCGTGGGGGTCGGAAGGTAGTCATGGATGATGTCGTTCGCATCCATGCCGTTGATCAGGCCCGTACGGGCCGTGTTCCAGGGCACGGCGTCCACGTATTCGCTCGCCGTCCACCCCAGCGGGTTCGATCCCATACTGGTCATGCTGAAGTCGATGGTCACCGTCACATTGTCCGAGAGAATCGTCTCGATCTGCGTGGCGACCTCGTCCAGTGCGTCCTGGGCACCGGCGGGCAAACCACTGGTGACGTTGAACACCAGGTTCAGCCCCGCGCGCGGCCCGCCCCCGCTGATCACCTGGATGCCTTCGCCATTTTCGAAGATCTCGCGCACGGCCAGATAATCCTGGCGAAGGTTCTCGGCGGTCAGTCCGGTGGTGTTACTGCCGCATATGTAGCGAACCCGCGTGCTGGTCGATACCTCGACCTGGGAACCGTTCGCATAAAGCACGCTCGGCAGCGTGGGACCGGGTTCCACCACGATCACTGGAGCTCCGTGACCAGTACCGGATCCTTCCTCCCCAGGACGGCCCTCCGCAGCAGGTACGGATAACAGAACCACCAGCACCGTGAGTAACAACGGGCTTGAATACCTCATGACTACCTCTCCGATGATGAGTCTAAACGTATCGTCGGGGGCGCGGGTGCAAATGGTCAGCACCTGAGCGCCCTGCCTACGGTTAAGCATCTGTTACTGAGGGCGCGCCTCCCACAGCGGTTCCGTGCCCGCTGCCGGAATGGAGTCCCCTCGTTGGCTACCTTCTCGCCCTTGGCTGTACACACGGCGGAACCGCCGCAAGATCCTCGGTGGTGGTCATCGTGGGTCAGCCCCATAAGGTAGTATAGACGCCGCCGCTACGCTGCTTCAAGACAAAACCTGACCGATCGCCCCAGCGTAGCACACCGGAGCGACGGCTGGATCATGGGTACGTCGGCGCGCATCGCCCTCCGGAGTCATCGGCACCGGCGCCAATGTGGCTGAGTTGAAGCAGCTTCGTATAATGTCCGCCAGTGGTGGAACTTCGACGGAATCCAGACCATGAAGCAGGGAATGACCGCCTGTGCGCTGGCGCTCTTGTCGCTGGCGGGAGTGGAGTTGGCCAACGCTTACTGCTGAGGACACCCTCTCCGGACCCTCGGTACGGGGGCGTTGTTGCTGGGTCTTGCGGCGGGGATTGCCGCGGTGTCACGCGCGTGGCGGGGTGGTTCCAGCCGCGGGTGGGCGTTGCTGGCGGGATCGTTGATGTTGATCGCAGTGGTGCGCCTCTTTGGTCTGGCCATGTGACCCGGATAGCCGCGGTCTCCAGGCGCCCACCGCCGCCGGAATCCGGGAACGGATCACGCCGCACCAGCCTCATGCATGAAACCGCGACCATATCTGCGGCCTACGGGCATGATGCTCGCGCCGAGCTTATCGACGCGATCAAACCGTGGCAGCTCCACCGAGAATCACGAACAACCACACGAACATGCCGACGAACAGTGCCAAAAAACCCACTACTATCTCCTTGTCTATGCGCAACCTAGCCACCGTACGGTGGCATGCTCTGCTCAGCGAATCTCCCTCTCCACTCTATCCCCCTATGCGCTACCCAGCAGCTCGCCCGCCTGCTTCGTGTCGGGGCAAACCTCGAACCACCCGTCCAGGTTCGTGGTTTCAAACACGCCGGATACGAAGGGCGTGGGTCGCACCAGAACGACACGAGCCCCGGAAAGGCGTGCGTGGGTCACCACGCTGATCAAGGCAGCCAAGCCCGAAGAGTCGATCATGCTCAGTTCGCTGAGGTCGATGATCAGCTTCGATCCGGCCTGCGCCACCAGGGGGTGCAGATCGTCCTGATACTCCTGATCGTCCGTAGCCCGCCATTCACCGGCGAGCCTGGCTATGGGGATTGATCCCGATTGGTCAATAGTTAAGTTCATCGACAGACCTCTCGCATCGCGCCCGACCGGCGCCTACTTCTCCAGGTTCCCGAGGCTACGACGGCGCAACACCTTTCGCAACAAGAGGTAATTCTCGCTCTTGTACTCGGTCACCTCTCCCGAGACGATGAACACGGCATCGTCGGGGGAAGACTCACTCTCCAGCACCATGCGCTCCAGCAACTGGTTGGGGAGAAGTTTCAGCCGAGGGTCGGCGTGGCTGACGCCGCTTCCCTCAAATGCGAAGACGTACCACATCCCGTCCTTGACGGCGCGGCCCGCTCGGTCTGCCAGGAAGAACCCGTCCGGCAGGCGGTGGCTCGCACCTCGATCCAGCGCGTCGCCCTCGGCAAAACCGTCGTCCGAACCGCCGGTTGGGGCGATGGGCACGCGCGTTGGGCGGTCATTCTGGAAGGCCTTGAGCACGTCTTCCGCCGCGACGGTCTGCGGCGTCGTTACAGCACCATCAGCCTCATCCTGGGGCGGAACGGGGGTCGCCGGTTGGGTCTGCGGCGCTGCGCTGCTGTCCGCGGGAGCATCCTGGGCCGGTGGAGCGCCATCGGTCGCTGCGGGCGTATCGGCGTTAAGCCCGCGCACCGCCAGAGCGCACGCCACCCCTCCCAGGACAATCACCCACACCGTTTTTCGTTCAATGCTCCTGGACATCTTAGTCACTCCACACGGTTGGCTGAATGTTCAGTGTATGCGCACCGGCGTCGCTGTCCAGATCGCCGCTCGCTCCGTCGTGCGGCAAAACCTCGGGTACCATCTCCTGGTCCCTCACCCACCCGCATTCCAGATAACGTCCGTAGCGGCAAACACAGGCCCTTCGGTGCAGCACAAGGCATAACGCCATCCGTCCGGGTCACCCGAATCCCGCACCCGCACGGCGCATGATTGGCACGTGCCTGTTCCACACGCCATCGCCCTTTCCAGGCAAACGCAACCGCGGATGCCCTGCTGCATGCACCAACGCGCCACCGAAGCCATCATCGCCTCCGGTCCGCAGCAATACACCGCCACGTCTCGGTTGGCACCATTCCACCCGGCGTGGTACGCCGCCAAGGCTTCCCCCACGTTTCCGTGGAATCCCAACGTGCCGTCATCCGTAGCCGCAACCAGGGGAATGTTCCAACGATTGAACTCGACGCACTGCTCAACGGCGTGAGCGCCGCCACCGCGGTTCTCCGGCGGATCGGTCAGCTTCAGGGGGAAGAGCTCGCGAGTCCGCGCCCCCACGAACGCCACCGCGGTGAGTCCCATCTGATGCACCCGCTCAGCCAGCCACAGCACCGGGGCGATACCTACGCCACCGGCAACGAGCCAGGCGTGCGGACGATCAGCCGCCACCTCGAATCCACGCCCCAGCGGACCGAACACGCTCAAGCGCTGCCCCACGCCCTGCCCCGCAAGCCACCGAGTCCCCGCTCCGTGGACGCGGTAGATGAGCTCCACTTCGCATCCACCCTTCACCTCCCGCAACGCGGAGATGCTGAACGCCCGTCGCAGAAAAGGCCGCCCAGGTGCTACGCTGTCTTCGGGCAATCGCCCCAGGTGCAGGAACTGGCCGGGACACGCGCTCGCCAGACGTGGAACGGCAAGTCCCAAGCGATAATGCTCGCGACAGACCTGTTCGTGTCGCGTGATCTTGGCCTCGAGCAGGCGCGCCGCGCCCGCCGAGGCTGATTGCTGCCGCGTACATGACATGCCCAAAGCGTAGCCGAAGGCCGCAGCCGCCTCCAGCCGGAAGGATTGACGCAACCCGAACACGCGGGGCGCGCTCGCCAGCGCACACCCTGCTCACCCAGGTGTGCCCCGTCCTCTCCACCCTCGCTCGATCACAAAAAAACTTCCGGGATTGGCTCTAGAAGCCAGCCCCGGAAGTGCGCCACGGCTTGAAGAGCCGCATTCCATTCAGGCGGCACACCCGCGGGTCGCCAGCCTGTGAAAAACCTCTGAACGCAGCGGAGTTTAGCAGGCGCCGCCCAGGCTGTCAAACAAAGAAAACGAGTTTTGGAACTTCCGACAGCGAGACGTAACTGGTTGTTTGACAGTATGTTCTGCGCATTGCAGCGGCACTGAAACTCAAGTGGGCTCAGGGTGTACCCCAGCCCACCCGCTCAGGGCGTTCCGAGGATCCCACGCATCAATGCCAGACGATCCCCGGCTGAAAGGCTGTCGGCGCAATCGGCAAAACCTACCCAAAATACTACCGCGGGCGACACAAGAGATAAGGAGCAGAGGTGAACACAGGTCGGCGCATTGTGACGTCGATCAGCCGGCTACCCATCGGGATTCGCCCGGTATGCTTCGAGGTAGTGGGCGTAGGACTGCTCCAATCCGGTCCGGCCAAGCTCGCTGGCCAGTTTGACTGCACGTTCCATGGACCGAACAGCTTCGTCCCGGTCGCCGACCTCAGCCTGGGCGAACCCGAGAGTCATCCAGGGCTCGGGTTGATCCGGAGTCGTGCGCATCACCACCTCGGTCGCCAGGACCACGGCCCGAGCGCCGTCTCGGATCGCCGGATCCTTCGATGAAGCCAGGAGCTTGGCTAGGTGGTGGACCAGGTTCAGATCCTGCGGTCGGCTGCGCAAACCCTCCTCCAACACCCTGACGGCGAGATGGTCTTGCCCCATCTCCTGATGGATCCTCGCCAGATTGGTGCGGCACGGGCTGTTCTCCGGATTGAGCGCCAGGGCTTGCTGATAACGTTCGGCTGCTTGATCCAGCTCGCCGACCGCGTAAGTCAGCTCAGCCAGATCAATCCGGGCATCAATGTAATCCGGTTTGATGGCGAGGGCCTGGAGGTACGCCGATTCGGCAGCGGCGACATCCCCGAGCAGACGCCGGCAAACCCCGATACGAAACCACGCCTCCGCCAGTCCGCCATGCACCAGGAGGGCACGCTCGTATTGATGGATGGCCTGGACGTACTCGCTACGGGCTTCGTGAATCTTGCCGAGGTTCAGCGGCGCGGACGGATCCCGTGGGTTGGACCGGAAGGCCTGCTCGAAATGACGCATAGCGGCTTCGTCATCACCGTCATTGAGCAGTAGCTTGCCGAGTCGGCTGTGCGCCGGGCCGAACGCCTCGTCCCCCTCCAGGCTGGCGCGGTATGCGCGGGCTGCGCCAGGGAGATCGCCGCGATCCTCCAGGGTGATCCCCAGGTTGTAATGCGCTCGGGGATCAAGCGGATCGATATCCAAGGCCATACGGTAGTGGTCCACCGCAGAATCGGGCTGCCCGCTCCAGCGCGCGATGTTCCCGAGGGCGATATGCGCGTCCAGACAGTCCGGCTTGATCTTCAACACGGTGCGGAGATGGGCCTGAGCTTGCTGCAAGGCGTCAGCGTCGCGCTCGTGGTCACGCACCAGAACCAAAGCCAGGTTGTACCGAGCCAGCCAGGAGTGCGGGTTGCGCGCGATCGTTTCTCGCCAGAGTGTTCGCACATCGGTGTAGAGCGCGGCCTGCCGATACGTGAGCACGCCGAGTACTACCGGGAGCACCAAGACCAGCAAAGCCAGTGGCCGGGAGGACGTCTGGCCGGACCGGCTTGCTCCCGTCGCAGCCTGCGCCAGCAAGGCTGCAACCAGGGCGATCAGCGGCATGCTCGCGTGATACTGAAAGTGATCCGCAACGTACGAGTAGCGGAAATAATAGACATTGAAGATACCCAGCACCGGGCTGAGTCCCGCGACGTAAAGCCCGAGGGCAACCACCGGACCACGCCCCACCCGGCGGCGCGCCGCCCACAATCCACCTACGGCGAGTATGGTCAGCAGCGGGAACACATAGCCGGACGGCGCCGCCGTATCGATGGTCCAGCGCGGGTAGTTGAAGGTGAGTCCGCTGGGGCAGAACATCTTCCCCACGTAGAACCACAGCGCCTGATTGGCCAGCAGTACACGCTGGCCCCAGGTGAGCGCCCACTCCGCACCGGTGGCCCCCACATCGTGCTTTTCCTGAAGTATGGTGATGATGCCGAACGCCAGCCCAATACCGAAGAACGGTGACAACTCGGCCAAGTCCACCCGAGCCCAGCCCGGCCGCCGCCACCACCGCACCAGCAGCAGGATGACGGGGAGAAAACACGTAGCGGTCTTACTCAGCAGGGCTGCGACGAACGCGAGCAGCGCCAGCCCGTACCAGACCCGCTGACCGCCCCGGGTATGCCGGACAAACGCGATGATGGACAGCAGCATGAACATACCCGAGAGCACGTTCTTGCGCTCGGTGATCCACGCCACCGATTCGACGTGCACGGGATGAAGCGCAAACAACACCCCCGCCAGCCACGCCCCGCGCACCTCCAGGCGACGCAGCACGACCCACAGCAACAGCGCGTTCCCCGCGTGCAGCAACGCGTTGACCAAGTGCAAGCCAAAGGTCGACAGGTCCCACAGGCGGGCCTCCAACCAGAAGCTGGTGAACACCAGGGGGTAGTATTGGGGTGACGCATCGGGGTCCACCCAGATCCGCCATAGCCCACCCTCGGTGATGAGCAGAGGGTTCTCGCTTACATACAGGTCGTCGTCCCAGAGCACGTCACCGGGGAGCGCCGGACCGTACACTACCAGTACAGCCAGCACGATCAGCACGCCGCCCGCCAGATCCTGGAGGCGGCGATTCGACCTACCCGAAAGGAGACCTGAAGGCGTGTCGTCCGGAGGCAGCATCATCGTCAACTCAGACTACCGCAGCCGCTCGCCATCCGCCAGAACCGCACGCGACCGAGTCTGTCCCTGGCGCTCTCCTCCAAGGAGGAAGGTGACTCGACTGGAACGCGCCAGGGCAGCTTCACGAAACCGAGCGGATACCTCGGTCAACCGATTTATTGCGAGCCCAGCTCGGATCTCTCATCGATTCAGGGGGGACGCAGCTCTAGAACTTGTTACGAGGCTGACCGGATCGGATGTAGTCTCGGCGTTGCTGCTCATACTGCTCCGGCGTAAGGTCGCTACCGCTGAACGCGTCCGGGTCCGTCACGAGCTTCTGGAGGAATGGAATGCACCATCCGCATCCGGTGCCCGCGTCGAGGCATTGGGTCATCTCGCTGGGGTGCCGGGGACACTCACGACGTGCGTAATTGCTCAGCTTCCTCAGGGAGACGTTGTAGCAATAGCAGATGGTGTCGTCAGGTTTCACCGCTACCTCCGGGTTTCCCGAACCCATCCCCAAACTGCGGGACGGGCTTTCTAGCCTGTCTTGGCCGGCAGGAGAATCGGTCCCACAGGGGTACTGGGATAGATTCTAGTGTCACACTATATGCGTATGCGTCGATGGAAGCACCAGGGGGACCGTGAGGGCGTGTCGGAAGGGCGTCCGCGGGGGGTTGGTTCAAGTTCTCCGGCGTCGGTGTCCGATAAATCGGGCGCAAGGTGGGCGCTGTGTCTTGGCAGGTGTACTTCGGTGGCAGACGTACTGGATCAGGGTGAAGTCGATGCTCTGCTGGCTGCGGTTGACGCAGGGGGTCTTGATACCCCCGCCGCAACGACCGGCCCCCGTTCTGGTGACGTCGCTCCCCAGAAAGAGATCCGCACCTACGACTTCAAGCGACCGGAGCGCGTCAGCAAGGACCAGATGCGCTCGCTGGAGAGCATCCACGACGGTTTCGCCCGAAACCTCGGGGCATCGCTTTCGGGGTTCTTGCGTACCATCATCGAGGTGCGCGTAGCCACCATCGAACAGCTAACCTACAGCGAGTTCATCCACTCGTTGCCCAACCCGACCAACTTCAATCTGCTCAGCGCCGAGCCGCTCGAGGGGCAGATGTGCCTGGAGATCAGCCCGCTGATCATCTACCCGATCATCGATCGGCTGCTGGGCGGCTCGAGTGCGGACATGTTCATCCCCCAGCGGCCGCTAACCTTGATCGAACTTCGCTTGGTCAAGCGCATCACCGACCGGGCGTTGACTTGCCTGACCGAGGTGTGGTCGAATCTGGTGGAGGTCAAGTTCGAGCTCAGTGAGGTCGAGAGCAACCCGCATCTCGTTCAGATCGTCGCCCCGAACGAAGTTGTCGTGGTCATCGGATTCGAAATCAAGATGAACGCTCGCGTGGGGACGATGAGCTTGTGCATCCCCTTTAATGTGATCGAACCGGTGATGGCCAAGCTAGCCACCCAGGGCTGGCTCGCTTATCAGCGCCGGGCGACTGTGGAGGACCGGACGGAGCAGATCACCGGGCTGCTGAACAAGGCACCGCTCGAACTGGTGACCTACGTGGCCCAGACCACCATCACCGTACGCGACCTGGTTGCGCTGCAACCCGGCGATATCATCCAAACCGCCAAGCCCGCTGATGCCGAACTGATCCTGCAGGTACGGGGCAAGAACAAATTCGCCGGCGTCATGGGCCGACACAAAGACCGATCAGCCTTCAAAATCACCCGCAAGGCGCAGGAAGACGAAACCCTTTAGAGCATTGTCAATCCAAACGTAGCAGCGCGCGTGCCCCGTCCTTTGCACGACGAAGGATGGGGAATCAGCGGAACGCGAACCGATCAACTAGAATCGGCAGGCTCGATCCACACTTGGTATCGATTCGCCCGTGCGGGCTACGCATTCGAGTCCGGTTCAATCGCCATGTCGTGAGGGATCAACCAGCGTCACAATCGTGTGCGGAGGGAAGGGGGGAGGCTCGCTGACACGCGCGGTTGCGTCGCTATCCAACGCGCTCGGGAATCCGCTACCGCCGAACAGGCCCACCGAACATCGACCGCACGTCCCCGCTTTCCGCGAGACCTCGGTTGCGGATGCCCCCAGCGGGCTGCCCTTCACCACATGCTTCATACCCACACTCCACCAAGAGGCTGGATGATGCCCAGAATCAGACCCCGGTTCGGGGCGCAATGCTCCCGGGTTGAACAAGCCTGGATTGAAGGAGGGTGCGCAGCCGCTGACCAACCCTCATCCTAGCTTACCAGTGGGGACGATCAAGCCAAAAAAGCACCGGACCAAAGCCGGCGGAGAAGGGTGATTGCTGTAACCTTTTGCAGCAAAGAGGCTTACGCCTGTCCGCGGACCGGAGAACGGACGCTGACCGTACGCGAGAGCACGGCAACGGCCCAGCCGAACCGCCAGAGCGTGTAGGCGGCGAACACGTGCAACACCGGATGCACGGGGATCGCATACCGCGGAGAAGCCCCGCCCAGGTAGGAAGAAACCACCACATGCCAGCCCACAATCAGCCCGAGCAGAAACCAGGTCCATCGGCTGGCGGAGCAGAGCGTCAGTAGGCCTCCCACGACCGAAAGCAGCACATACTCCTCATACGGCGTGTCCAGCACCCCGAGCGGGGGCGGCCCCTGCTCGACGTGCCGGCGATACGTCCGCGTGATTCGGCCCAGCAGGCTTGACGTCGGAGTGGGGTCCTGGTGAAGCGGAAGGTACGCCGCCATCGCCGCAGGACCCGCGTAGCTCACCAGCTCGGTCATGGCTGCGTCCATGTCGAACATCTCCGGCGGCATCTCCCCGGGGACCACGCGGTAGTACAGGTCGGGCATGAACAGAGTTCGGTAGGCGTAGCGCACGCCCCGGCCCAGCACCAAACCCGGATTCTCCGTCAGCAGCTCGCGCCCGGCCCGACCCATGATCTCCGCCGCCTGCGCGGTCGAAATCCCATGTACCAGCCGAAACGAATCCTTGACCATGAAGGTGTCGCGGACGGTCACCCGGTCGGGGACCAACTTGCGCTGGCGAGCCTCTCCCAAAGTGGTCTGCACCCGCGCCCACGCGGCGCTCGATGCGGAGTCCAACTCCTCGACCACCACCGCCCGGTGATAGAGTGCGAGATCGCCATTGCACGACAATTGGAAGCGACCGCCCATCCGGTAGTTGTTGAGCATCACTGGCAGGAGAAGCATTGCCGCGGGCACGACGGCGGCGAGCAGGTAGGGGCTGCGCCTGGGCAACCGGTCAGGCAGTCCCCCGGCGGCCACTTCGCGACGATCCAGCCACATGCGGTGCAACGCAACCGCGAGACAGAGAACGGGCATGATCTGGCCGATGGCTTTGGTCAGCGCACACAGACCAGCCGCCGCAGAAGCCCATGCCAACCGACGCCAACCGCCCAGTACGTGAAAGCGCACCAGAGCGAGCACGCACAAGGTCAGCACAAAAGCATAGGCGGATTCGGTGAGCAGGGTGCTTGCGTACGCGCTCAGGTGGAGGCTGAACGCGCCGAGCAGCCCGGCAACCAGGGCGAATGCGCGGTTAGCATGGAGCGTCCACGCGATCAAGCTGCTCAGCATCGCCGTACCCACGATCAACCCGTGCTGGAGCACGAGCAACACTGACGGACTTGCGTCCCCGCACAACCGAAAGATCAGGGCCAGCAGAATGGGGTAGCCCGGCGGGCGGAACTGGAAGAACTCGTGCCCGAAGTCCAGCCGCTCAGCCAGGGCGGCAGCCAGCTTGATGTACCCCCCCGAATCCGTAGCACCCCACAGGCGGGTGGCTGAGACCATGAAGCCCTCCACCACCAAGGCGGCGAGCATGACCGCCGCCAGAACCGGGCCGAGTTGCCGCGTCGCCGACCGGGCGCGCAACCCCTCTGCGACGCCCAGGGGCTGCCGACCACCAGTCGAATGTGCGGTGGCGGAATCCGCGGTCTCCATGCACCGTTTTTCGTCAGAATCAGGCGTCGCGAAACGTTCGTTTTGAGGAAAACCGCTGCGGTTCGGTGAATCCCGTGCATGTGGGGTGCATCCCATTCAGGGTGGCATGCATGTGGGGTGTATCCCATTCGGGGTGGCATGGGCAAACTTGTTTGCCCGTGTTGGACGATTACACGGGCAAGCTGCTGCTTGCCCATGCCTCGCCCGCTTCTGCCACCTCTTTCGGCATGCCCCCGTACATGTGCTTGGCGGTACGATCCGGTTGACCAGGATACGGCGGACCGCATAATGGTGCTTCCTGCACCGATAGGTGGTCTTAGTCTCATTGCGGGGGATTCACATGCAAGACATCACCGAGCACCTGGTCGAGCTGATTAAATCCACGTCAACGGATTTGTCCCCTGACGTGGAGAAGGCGTTGACCGACGCCTGCCGCCAGGAGGAAGCCGGCTCCGCCGCCCAGGGAGCCTTGAAGACCATCATGGAGAACGTGGAGATGTCTCGGCGGACCGGGCGACCGATCTGCCAGGACACCGGCACGCCGATCTTCCACGTGTGGTATCCGCCGGGCGTATCGCAGCGGGAAGTTCGCGAGCAGATCCAAGGTGCGGTGCGCATCGCCACCGAGCGTACCTATCTGCGGCCCAACGCCGTGGACGCACTCTCGGGCAAGAACTCCGGCGACAACACCGGTACGGATTTTCCCTGCATCCACTTCGATGAGTGGGAGCACGACTACCTGCGGGTTGGGCTAATGCTCAAGGGCGGAGGTTCGGAGAACTGCGGTCGCCAATACAGCGTACCCTCGGAGGACTTCCCAGCCTCGCGCGACATCAAGGGCGTGCGCAAGGCGGTGCTGGACTCCGCGTTCAAGGCCCAGGGTATGGGGTGTGCCCCGGGAATCCTCGGCGTTGGGGTCGGCGGCGATCGGGTCTCGAGCACGATCAAAGCCAAGGAGCAACTCTTCCGCCCGCTTCCGGACACCAACCCCGATCCCGAGCTGGACGCGATGGAGAAGCGGCTTCATCGGGAGATCAACGAGCTGGGCATCGGCCCGATGGGCTTCGGCGGAACGACCACGGTGATGGGCGTGAAGATCGCCACCCTACACCGCGTACCCGCGTCGTTCTTCGTATCGGTGGCCTACATGTGCTGGGCCGACCGCCGCAAGCTCATGACCATTAAGGACGGCAAGGTCAGCATCGACGCACCGTAGCGAGAACCGAGCCGCGACCGTAGTGGAGCGGTCAAGAAGTAACGAGGCAGCAAGTGGGGTGGGCAGCGCCCACCGTCGTAAGTAGCGGCCGGCGTCCCCGTCGGTCGACGGCCTGTGAGACGCAGGTCGCTACCTCCGGAGAGATACACTCATGGCTACCAAACTCACCGTTCCGATCAGTGAGGAGCAGATTCGCGCTTTGAAGGTCGGCGATCAGGTACTGGTCAGCGGCGTGATCTTCACCGGGCGCGACGCAGCCCACAAGTACATGATGGAGAGCTTCATCAAGGGCTCCTGTCCCGATTCGGAAAAGGAGCTTTACGAGATACTCAAAAAGGAGCTGGCGGGCTCGGTGATCTATCATTGCGGACCGGTGGTGCGCAAGCTCGACAACGGTAGATACGAGTTCGTCGCCGCCGGCCCGACCACCAGCATCCGCGAGGAGCCCTACCAGGCCGACGTCATGGGCCACTTCAAGGTCCGCGCCGTCATCGGTAAAGGCGGCATGCGCGACAAGACCCTCGAAGGTTGCCGGAAACACGGCGGTGTATACCTCCACGCCATCGGCGGAGCAGCCACTCTCATCGCCGAGAGCTGCAAGGAGGTCGTCGACGTCTACAAGCTCGACTTCGGCGTACCCGAAGCCTTCTGGAAGATCCGCGTCGAGGACTTCCCCTGCGTGGTGACCATGGACTCCCACGGAGAGAGCCTGCACGACAAGATCCGGGCCGATTCCGAAGCCAAGCTTCAGGAGCTGCTGGCTGGCTAGGGCAGGCGACCAGACGCTACGTCCCGGTTCGCTTCCCGGTGTAGCGCCACCCCTTGTGGGTGGCGAAGAACAACAAGCCGCGTATCAACGCGAACGGACGCCGCTCGGATGAAAGGTGAATCCGTGTTCATCTGCGTCAATCCGCGGCACAACGGAATCCAAGGCACAAGGACGATTCGATGAGCAAACGCGGTTTCAACACGATGGCGATCCACGAAGGCCACACGGGATTCGAGCCGAATTCCATGTCCACGCCGATCTACCAGTCCGTCGCGTACCCCTACGCCGACGCCCGCGAAGCGGCTGCGATCGTCGCGGGGGAGAAGCCGGGCTTCACCTACGGCCGCTGGGATAACCCCACCGTGCAGGTCTACGA
>JAAEQG010001019.1 GCA_024231775.1 bacterium | reverse complement strand
GATCCAAAGCCTGCCATCGGCATCGTAAGCCAGGTCGTAGATGTCGGGACTGACCAGTTCCGACTCACTCTGATATAGACAGGCTCCCGCACGCGTGCGGCAGGGGTATAGCCCCAGCCCTGTTCCGACCCACAGGCCATCTTCTCCGACAGGCAACACGGCGCGGAAATGTTTCGAGTAGGGAGCCTTCCTGAAGGTGCAGCCATCGTTATTGACGCGCCAGATCCCCCCGTTGCCAAGTGCGACGATCCCATCGGCAGCAGCGTCTAAGGCGGCGATCGGATGAGCGATGTCCGCCAGTCTCTCCAATCCGTCGGGCGTGGACCGATACAAACCATTCCAGGCGCCGACCCAGACCGTCCCGGTGGTATCGACCGCGACATCGTACGTGGGCCCGGCTTCATCCTTCTCCAGGGGCCCCACCCAGTTCTCGTGCGGCTTGTCCAGTCGGTACACCCCCGCGCCGGTGGCGGCCCAGACGGCGCCCGTGTTGTCGACCGCAATCGCACGGACGTCGTTGCAGCCCGGCGCCGAGCCGATGGGGTGCGCCTCGTGGTATTCCTGGACAAAGGGCGTATCCGCAACGCCACCCCCGGGATTGACGCAGGCCAGTATGCTCAGGATCGACATCAATAGCATGGCGCGTTCTCCTAATAGACTTCCGCAAGTCGGGTCATCATAGCAGATGAATGGACCAGGTGGAAGCCCGATGACACGACGCAGACGATCCTTTGCGACCTGGGGGGACTCTGGTAAGATGGACCCGGGTAGAAGACCATAACGCCTGGACCGATGTGAAGGAACGCCATGGAGCTTGCGAAACGTCAGGAATTCGAGCAGCAATTGCGCGGAAGCGTCAAGGGGGACGTCTCATTCGATGATGTCACGCGGGGCATCTACGCCACCGACGCCAGCATCTATCAGATCACCCCGGTGGTGGTGGTGGTGCCCCGTGACGAAGCCGACGTCCGGGCGGCGGTCCAGGCGGCAGCGGACTACCACATCAACATCGTCCCGCGCGGCAGCGGCACAAGCCTGGGG
>JAAEQG010001018.1 GCA_024231775.1 bacterium | reverse complement strand
GCGTTGGTGTTGCCGCCAGTCCACGAGGTGAAGATCCGACCGTACCAGTCCGAGGTCTGGCTGGTGCAGGAAGCGTAGCCGCCGTGCAACTGCCCGATGACCCGGTGGTTCTGGTCGAAGAGCGGTGATCCGGACGACCCGGGCTCGGTCGTGCCCAGATCCCAGTCTTCCACCCGAACGTGAGTGCTGTCGCCCGGAATGGTCTCGCCCAGATAAGTGGTGACGGTGGTCGGCTGGTACTCGAAGCTGATCCGCTTCTCCTCGACGTCCGGATGGTGAATCGCCACCGCACTGGTCGCGTCGACGCCGGAACGATCCCATCCGGCGAAGGACACCTCCCAGGCGGGGTTGGGATCCTCGTCCAGCTCGATCAGCGTGAAGTCGGACGCTGAATACGTGGCCCGGAAGTAAGCCCCGGTCTGGAACATGTTCAGCGGGCCGTCGCCGGCGCCGCCGCTCGAGCCAACCGGGCGACAGGTGGTATTCTCATAGTTCCAGTAGGCCACAAACGACGCCGCATTGCCCGAGGTCACCCCACAGTGCTCGGCGGTCATGAAGAAGGGCGTCCGGTCGTTGGAGGTGTTGTTGACCATAAAACCGGAGCAGTTCCGCGAACCGCCCGATGAGATGACCGCGATGGCCGAGATATCCGTCCGCCAGTCATCACCCTCAGGACAAACCACGTCCACGTTGCACGAACCCGAGCGCAGTCCCCCCGAACTCACCTGGCCGAACTCGCGGTAGCCGACGTTGATCGAGGTCAGCTCGAGCTCGAGCGAATCACGGCCCGCGTAAGGAATGGTCACCTCAATCATGATGTCGTCAGACGGAACCACCGGGGTCCACAACTCGCCGTGGGACGCGTTATCCCCTGCGGTGAAAGGCCGGACGACATGCTCATGGTCCGTCGAGTAGACGAACAAGCGACCGCCCTCGGGCATGACGTACCGAGTGAACCCGAGGTTCAACGACACCGCACCGGGCGAAGACACGCGTAAACGCCACACGTACTTGCCCGCCGGCCCCTTCTCCCAGAGACCGTTCGCTTCCGGGGTGAAGAAGGCGGGATTGGGGATGGCAAAGCGCGGGGCCATGCCCTGCGCCAGCTCAACCTCGTCCTCCACCTGGACGCGCGCCAAGTCCACAGCAGGAGCTTCGACCTGGGGCACCCGATCGGCGTCGGTCAGCAGGTGTCCGGCGCTGAGCGCCATCGGCTGGGCCTGCGTCGCCTCGGCTCCGCCCAGTGACCGCTCGGCACGAGCATCAGCGGGACCCGCGACTACAGCGCACATCAGAGCCAGAACGGTCAGTACTGACAGGCTCGATTGAAACATGTGTCCTCCGTCCTTTTGAAAATGAGTAGACCATCTCTCACCCCGCGGCGCATGACGCACAACGGACATGGGCATGTCGAACGACCAGATGGTTCCAGCGGCTGGGAATTGGACCTCCCCTCCAGCCTACTGCTCCTCCTTGCACAAAGCTTGAGGATAACAACCGGCGACGGCGATTGCAATCGTCCGTCCGCACAGCGATCGCTGTCCGACGGCCTCAACACACATGTCCCGGAGCATTAGAGGACTCAGCCACTCAAGCCAGAGGCGACATTTTGAAGCGGGACCGTGCCTGCGAGCGGTTCAGCAGCCGGGCACGTCATGCCTGACGCGCCCAAAGAGAAGGGCACCCGCCACGTGTGACGGGTGCCCTCCGAGAGGTCTGAAATGCCCGGCGATTGGGCGTGCTAGTCCGGTCCGGCTAGGCTCGCCGCAAAGGCCGCGTAGTCGGCCGAATCAATCGTGCCCGTACCATTGAGGTTGCCCGGCTCGCACAAGCTGTTCGCGATCTGCCCGTAGCACACCTGGAAGTTGGCGAAATCGTCCAGATCCACGTCACCATCGGGCTCGAAATCGCCGTCGCCGTACAGGATGCAACTGTCGGCGCTCTCCTTGCACCAGTGCGTACCAGCGCAGGGATCGCCACCTGTCTGACAATCACCGTAGGCGTCGCACGTCTCCGCTCCGTCGCAGAACACGACATTGTCGCACGCGCCGTCCGACGTACACTCACACGCCGGGCAAGGACCACCGCAGTCGATCCGGTCCTCCCCCTGATTCAAGATGCCGTCGTCACACGTAGCCCCGCTCTCGCAGACCAGGGAACGGGCCAAGAAGGCATCCAGCCCACCTTCCACCACGTCGCCGGGATATAGATCGCTGGCTGAGAAGCGGATTCGCACCGTCGCCGAAGCCGTCACCTCCGTACCTACTTCGATCGCGTCCGTCCGCCAGGACCCCAGCGCTGTTGTATAGCTGCGCACGGTCGCCCAGTCGTCGCCTGCGGCATCGATCGCCACTTCGACCGTCATCGAGTCCTCCTCGCCCAGCGGGCCGGTGGAAATATCGTTGAGCCAGTAGGCGTACGTAATAGTGCCGCCATTGCTCATGTCCAGCACCGGGGAGGTGACCGTGGTGGTTCCGTCATCAACGTCCGAATTCGTATCTTCCGGATCATTCTCGGTTAGGTAGCACCTGTCCGACCCGTCGTAGTCACTCGGTGGGTCACCGCGATCGTTATTCAGCGGAATCCCGCGCTCCCAGGTACCCTCCACCAGCCCGACACTGTCGGTGACCGTCCATCCCTGATCGGTCTCGAAGTCGTCGTCCATGATCGTGGTGAGCACTCCGACCAGCGCGGTGTACACGGTGCCCGGCGCCCCCTCCGGTTCATAAACGTACCCGGTAGTGCTGCCCTGGGCGCTGAAGTAGAACTCCGGCGTGTCGTCGCAGTCCGCCGCGGGCAGGGTAGCGGTGTAGAGATTACCGCTCACGTGCGCCAGCGAGTCCGTCAAGTAGGCGCCGCCGCTGTAGCGATAGTGGAGCGTCGGGCTTCCCGGAACGGTCGTCTCCCCGCTGGAGACCACCTCCACGTCAAAGGTCTCGGGCGACCCGGGCGCCAACGCCGCCGGCAGCCCGCTGGGGAAGCTGATCTCCGTGCCCGCAGAACCCAGCATGTCCAAGGTGGTGACGCCAGTGCCAAGGGGGTCAAGCCAGTTGCTCAACCGCGTGGAGTTGGTGCCGCCCCCAGCCCATGAACTGGAAAAGCGTCCGTACCAATCTGGAGAGTTGTTGCCGCACGCCGCGTCGCCACCGTGCAACTGGCCCACAATGTGGTGATTCTGGTTGAACAGCGGGGACCCGGATGAACCCGGCTCGGTGGTGCCCAGATCCCAGTCGGCCACCCTGATGTGCGTCCCATCACCCGGGGAGCTCGATGAGTAGTAGCTGGTCGTGGTGCAGGGATTGTTCTCGAAGCTGATGCTCTTTTCGTCGGTGCTGGGATGATGGATGGCTACGGCGCTGGTCGGGTTCGCCGTTGATCGGTCCCACCCGGCAAACATCACGTTGTGCGCCGGGTTGGGGTCCGAGTCCAGCTCCACCAAGGTGACGTCCGACGCTGAATAGTCCGCACGGAAGTACGCCCCGGTCTGGTTCTGCATGAGCGAACCGCCGCCCTGCTGGCCGCAAGTCGGGCTCTGGAAGTTCCAGTACACAACCATCGTCGAGTCGTTGCTGGAGTTGATCCCACAGTGATCCGCCGTCAGGAAGTACGGCGTCTCGTCCCCGGCGGTGTTGTTGACCATAACGCCAGTACACGTCCAGAGGCCGCTAAGTGTGTAGACCCCGACCGACTGGATCTCGTCGCGCCAGTCGTCGCCCTCCGGGCAGACCACGTCGATGTTGCAGTATCCCGAGCGCAGCTCCGGCGGATCGGTGAATCCCCGGTAGCCTACGTTGACCGAAGTCAACTCCAGGTACAGATCGTCCTGGGCGGATGCGGGCAGCACCACCTCGATAACCACCTCATCCGTCAACACCACCGGCGTCCATAGCTCGCCGTGGTCGGCATTGTCCTGGGCGGTGAACGGCTGCAGAGCTGCACTCCGGTCCGCAGCGTAGATCAGCAGGCGTCCGTCCTCCGGCATCTGAAAGACCGAGAAGCCCAGATTCAGCGAATACGCCCCAGGCGAACCCACCCGCAGACGCCAAACCAGAG
>JAAEQG010001017.1 GCA_024231775.1 bacterium | reverse complement strand
CGACTACTACAACGTCGACGGGGGCTACATCGTCCTCGGCATCGAGGACGACCAGGGTACTGCGAAATTACCGCCGGCAGGCCTCGAACGCCGGCGGATCGAGAATATTCAGAAACAGATTATCGGCCAATGCCGGGGACACATCAAACCGGAGTGTGAGTTGATTCTCTCGCCCGAGGTCGTGGACGGTCGGCACCTGCTGGTGATCTGGGTCCCCCGCAGCCGAAACCGGCCCCACAGCTTGCAGACGTCCGACGACAATAGACCCGAATTCTTTTTCCGCGAGGGTCCGGAAAGTAGGAAAGCCAAGGATCAGATTCTGAACAACTTGCGGCTTCTGTCCACTCATGTTTCCTTCGACGAGGACCGTGCGGCAGGCTACACCACCCAGGATCTGCGAGGGAGCATTCTGCGAGATTTCCTCCAGGACGCCAAAGGCATAGAGGTGGATGAAATCGACAACGACTTGGAGGGCTACCGCCGGCTGCGGGCTACGATCAAGATCAATGGTGAAGAGGTGCCGAAAAACGCCGCATTACTCTTCTTCAGCAACGAGCCGAAGAAGGTTTCCCCCGGTGCCTGCATTCGCTGCGGTTATTTCCCCGACGGACTGGGCGGCGACGTCATCGAGGAGCAGGAGTTTGCGGGTCCTCTCCACCAACAGGTGAAGGACTGTGTGCGTTATCTGAAAAAGTGGATGACCCAGCAGCTACGAAAGCACGCCGACAAGCCGGAGACAACCACCTGGTGGACCTATCCGGAAGCAGCGATCAAGGAAGCGGTCGCCAATGCCGTCCATCACCGGGATTATAGGACGGCATGCCAACCGACGTTGATACGGATTCTCCCCGATCTCGTGCAGATCACCAGTTATCCCGGACCGGTTCCCGGAACCACGCCGGAGCACTTCCGGCCGCAGCACGACAAAGCCCTACCACCCGCCCGGAATCCCCTTGTCGGAGATCTTCTCCGCCGGTGCGGACTTGCTGAGCAGTGGGGAAGCGGTGTGCGGAGAATCTTCCGGGCAATGGCCGAAAACGGCTCTCCGGAGCCTCGCTTCGAGTTCGACGACACGAAGTTCACCGTCGAGCTTCCCATGCGCAAAGAGTCCGAGCATCCTGACTCCGTCGGCGAAGCGCGGGCCCAGGAGGAGCGTGTCGAAGCGCGCGACGATTTCCTCTCCCGGGTACAACGGATCTGCCGGCTGCGGGAGCCCGAGGGTGCCGTCATCGAGCGGATTTCACATCGGCCCTTCGATTACCTCCGGGTCACCGTGCGGGAAGGTGAGATCGCGCGCACCTATCCGCTGGCCGTCAGCCCCGGTGGCGTCGATGAGAAGACGTTCCAAGATTTTCTCGACGTCCACCGCCGGTACCGCCAAGAGGATCCCGCGGTCCTCTCCATACTCGTTTACGGCGGCGCCCCGGCACCCTCCGAGCTTGTCCGCCGCGCCGGCGCCGAGCGCGTGCAGCTGCGCAGCTTTCCCGAGTACCAGGGAATGATCGACTTCCGCCACTACCTGGCAGAGCAGACGCAGCGGCTGAGCTCCGACCGACGCTATGCGCCATGGCTCTACGTGCCGCAACGGATGCGCTTCCCGGCGCGGGACGGTGAGGAGCGCGAAGGCGATGCCCTGGAGCTGCTCCATGCCTGGCTCGCGGACCCGTGGGGCCGTTTCGCCCTGGTCCTGGGCGATTTCGGAACCGGCAAGACCTTTCTGCTCCACGAGTTGGCGCGGCGCATGGGCGAGGAAGGGGGGGCGGTGACGCCGATACTCATCGAGATGCGAGACCTGGAGAAGGGCCGCAGCCTCGATGAGCTGATCGCCCAGCACCTCGCCCGCGCCGGGATGGAGCGGATCGATCTCCAGGCATTCCGCTACATGCTGGAGCAGGGACGGATTGCGCTGCTCTTCGACGGCTTCGACGAGCTCCTCGTCCGTGTCAGCTACGACCGCGTCGGCGAGCACTTGTCGACCCTGCTCCAGGCGGCGCGCGGTGAGGCCAAAGTGGTGGTCACCAGCCGTACCCAACATTTCCTCTCGGACCAGCAGGTCAAGACCGCCCTCGGCGAACGCATCGAGCTGCTCACCGGCCACCGCATCGGTTGCCTGCAGCCGTTCGACGAGCAGCAAATCCACCGTTTCCTGGTCAACCGGTTCGGCGACGAGCCGCAGGCACAGGCCCACTTCAAGGTCATCGTCGAGGTCAACGGCCTCCTCGCCCTCGCCCACAATCCGCGCCTGCTCAGCTTCATCGCCGACCTGAGCCACGATAGTCTGGAGGCGGCGAGGGAAAGACGCGGCAACCTCTCCGCCGCCGACGTCTACGAGCTGCTGCTGCAGGATTGGCTGGGACATGAATATGAACGGCTTCAGCCGGTGGGAGCGCAGCACGTGCTTACGGTCGAAGACCGGTGGCAGGCCGTCACCCGGCTGGCGGTGCGGATGTGGGAACGGGGCGAGCGGGCGGTAGGCGTCGACGAGTTGAATCGGGAGCTCGTCGGCGTCCTGCACTCGGCCGCCGCCGGTCAGTTGAGCGAGGGCGACGTCGCCCACCAGGTAGGTTCCGGAACGCTTCTGGTGCGGGATGCGGAGGGAGCATTCTCATTCCTCGACCCCTCAGTGCCGGAATGGCTGGTAGCCCGCCGAGCGGCGGCGGAGCTGGCGGACTCGGGGACTTCCGACATCTTGGGGGCGCGGGAGATCTCACCGCGGATGGCTGATTTCCTGTGCGATCTGGCGGGCCAGGAGCACGTCCGTGACTGGGCGCGGAAGGTGCTCCATTCCGCCGCTGGTAGCGGCAAGGTGGCGCAACGCAATGCGCAGCTGCTACTCGATCAACTCGGGGAGCCCGTAAAAGAGCGCTTTGCCGGGCAGGATCTGCGAGGCCAGGACCTCTGCGAGCGCGACCTCTCGGGCTTCGACCTGCGCCATGCCGACTTGAGCTCGGCGCGCCTCGTGGGCGCTCGCCTCACCGATGCCCGGCTGGAAAGGGCGAAGCTCGTGGCGGCCGACCTCTCCGGGGCCGACCTCCGCGGCGTTGATCTGCGCCAGGCCGACCTCTCCCGGGCCCGCCTTCTGGGGGCCGATCTGCGAGGCGCCAGGCTGGATGGGAGCGATCTCAGCCGCGCCAAGTTGGTCGGCGTCAAGATCGACCATGGGACTTTCGCGCACGCCCGGCTCTTCGGCGCGGCGCTGCCGCAGCCGGAATCGGTCCAGCCGTGGAGCATCGTGACCTCACCCTGCCACGCCGTTGCCTGGCGATGCGATGGCACGCTCCTGGCGACGGGACATGACGACGGCAGCGTACGGCTCTGGGAGTTTGGCGGCCAAGTTGAGATCAACCGCTTCCTCGGCCATTGTTCGGCGGTTCGGAGCGTGGCCTGGAGCCCCGACGGCCAGACCCTCGCCTCCGGCGCTGACGACCACACTCTGCGCATCTGGGACCTCGAACGCGGCGAGAACCTGCATACCTTGGAAGGTCATCAGAAGGCGGTTTGGAGCGTCGCCTACGCTCCCGACGGCAAGACCCTGGCCTCCGGCAGTGCCGACCACACCCTGCGGATCTGGGACGCGGCGAGCGGCGCGAGCCTGCGCACCCTCGAAGGGCATGGAGCCGCGATCTGGAGCGTCGCCTACGCTCCTGGCGGCCAGATCCTCGCCTCCGGCGGCGACGACCACAACGTGCGCCTCTGGGACCTCAAACGCGGACAAAACGCGGACATCCTCGAAGGGCATATGGAAGGGGTGCTGAGCGTGGCCTGGAGTCCCGACGGCCAGATCCTCGCTTCCGGCAGCGCCGACCAGACCGTGCGTCTCTGGGGAGTGGCGAGCGCGCCCGCCGAGCCCCTGGTCCCCTGGGGCGTGGGCGCCGGAGCCACCTTGCGTACCCTGGAGGGGCAGCAGTCGCCGGTGCTGAGCGTGGCCTGGAGTCCCGACGGCGGTACTCTCGCCGCCGCAGAAGATACGACCGTGCGTCTCTGGGACCCCGTCGGCGGAGCCCTCCTGCGCAAATTCGAGAATCATCACCGCGGCTTCCGGAGTGTGGCCTGGAGTCCCGATGGTCATACCCTCGCCGCTGGCGGTGACCGAACGATACAGCTCAGAGACCCGAGCCGTGGGACCGTCACGGGCCACCTGGGAGGACGGCAAGACGCCGTTTTGAGCGCGGCTTGGAGCCCTGATGGTCAAGCGCTGGCCGCCGCCACCCCGACAACGGTGCGCCTTTGGAACGTCGCCTCCGGCGTCAACCAGCGTACTCTTGAAGGTCGGCTCAACGAATTTCGATGCGTGGCCTGGAGTCCTGACGGCCGCACGCTCGCCGCTGCCGAGGACCATATCGTCCGCCTCTGGAATCCCGGCACGGGCGAAAACCTGCGCAACCTTAGAGGTCGGCCCGGCGTGGTCCGGAGCTTGGCCTGGAGCCCGGACAGCCATACCCTCGCCGCCGCGCAGGACCTTGACGTCTGCCTCTGGGACCCTGCCAGCGGCGAAGACCTGCGTGCCCTCAAGGGACACCGGGCGGCGATCCGGAGCGTGGCCTGGAGTCCTGACGGGCGCACCCTGGCATCGGCCGGCGAGGACCGCACCGTACGTCTCTGGGATCCCGCCAGCGGCAAGAAAAGCCACATCCTCGAAGGGCACCAGGCGGCGGTCCGGAGCGTGGCCTGGAATCCCGACGGGCGCACCCTGGCATCGGCCGGCGAGGACCACACGGTGTACCTCTGGGACTCTGCCAGCGGCGAAAACACGCACACGTTCGAAGGTGCCCAGGGAGCGATTCGGAGCGTGGCCTGGAGCCCTGACGGCCGACAGCTCGCCGCCGCCGATGACCAGATCGTCCGCCTCTGGGATCCCGACCGTGGACAACGCCACCGTACCCTCGCGGAACACGAGGGCCGGGTATGGAACGTGGCCTGGAGCGCCGACGGGCAAATCCTGGCGTCGGCCTCACAAGACGGTACGGTGCGTCTCTGGGACCCCGACCGCGGTCGCTGCCGGGCGGTACTGGTTCAGCTCGGCGAAGGCTGGGTCGCATACACTCCGGACGGGCGATACAAGCTCGGTGGCGAGGTGGCGGGCTGGTTCTGGTACACCATCGGCCTCTGCCGCTTCGAACCCGGAGAGCTCGATCCCTACCGATCGCCGCCCAGCCGCGTCGCCGACGGCGAACCGCTTTGGATCCGCGAGCCGTAACGTCGCGCGAAGGTAATCGATACTGCGGACCCGACGGCTCGTTCCGTTCGTCCTAATCCACAATCCTCACTTTTTCACCGATGGGTCCCTTCGGGTTTCGTCCAATGGTACATTCGAAGGGATCGCCGGCTTTCAACTCAGGTACATCCTTGACCAGCAAGAACAGGTCGTGCTCCCTACCTCCCTGTCCGGTGGCGGTGCCGAAACCAAAACCCCTGGGGTCGACTTTGGTGACCACTCCCCGCAGGTTTTGACCTATAACGAACACATTCTCGGCGCGGCGGCTCTTTCCGGGAGCGAGAGAATCCAACACCGTGAAGACGACCTCGGCGTTGTCTTCCACCTCGAAGTCAGCATGAAACAAATAGTCCGTATTAGAGTAGAAATCCTCGCGGCCGTCGGTGACAAACCCATAGTCGGCACCCCACCGTTTCACGGTGCCGTGAAGCCACTCAGGAACAGGCTTCTCTCCCACCGCTGCCGGCCGTGGCTGCCGCGGTACGATCTCTTTGACCCCGCTGTTGGTTGTGCCGGTGACGAACTGGGTACTTACGCCGTACTTGTCCTTGTTCCACCAGATTTCGTGGTATTTCACGGGCGAGCTGAACCCTTTCACGCTGATCAATTGTTGTTGCCCTTGATAGTCGGAGATTACTCGGTCGAGCACTTCACCGACTTGGGATCGGACCCGATTCATTCTGGCCGCCGCGATGGTATCGGCGTCGGCAAAGATCGCATTGCCATTCGCAGCGTCGCAGAGCCGGAATGCTCGATCAACCGTCGAGCCGAGGAAGTCGATCGCTTCTTCCCCCTGGTGCTCCAGGGAGAAGAGGCGCGCATAGCCCGAAGCCACGCCGATCGATGCCGTCAGATTGACCAGGCGATTTTTGTTCTCTTCCTTGATTCCCTCCTGGATGGCGATGGCAACACTCAATGCCTGGGTGGCATCCTCTTCGTTGAATACGACGAGTGCTCCGTCGCCGACGTATTTAATAATTTTTCCATCTTCCTTGGTCACTGTGTGGCAGATGTGATCAAAAAACCAACCGAGGGTCGTGATCCAAGCCGCCTCGGGGTTCTCCACTTTCATCGCCGTCGAGTCATTCATGTCGACGACAAGAAAGGTACGGAGCACTCGGGAGCTGGGATCGGCGAAAACTTCTGTGAGATTTGCCATTACGGATATCTCCTGTAGTAGTGAGGGCACGCCAGGCTAGGGCGTGGATAGTGGTGTTTCTGCTGTGCTGTCGTGTTGGTGACCGGCGATCGGCGATTCGCCGACCGGGTCATGCGTTGGGGTTTGCCTCCTGCCGCAAATAGATACCGGCAGGTCGGCTGGTACGGCGGTTGAGCGTGCCGCCTTTCGGGGCGTGGCCGAACCGGGCAGGCCCGGCCGCGCCTCGGGCTTATCGCAACCTGCACGTCCCCGGATCCCGGGTTGGAGGCGCAGAGTGCAACGAGGTCACCGTCGCGCTTGATCATGGATTCACTGTACCGCCCCGCCGGCTCACGGTCAACCCTCTCTCTCCTCAGGGTGGCAAGGTCGAGCGTCCCGGGGCAAACGACGTCAACGGTGGGGCGGTGTTCTTGCTCATCTCCTCCGAGCCGATCGAGTCGCTGCTCCGGATCGCCGGTCATACCCCACGCATCCGGCGCGGGTGGTCTTCGAGCTGCGCTATGTCCTCGAGGGAACGGATTGGAGGCTGCTCGGCGCTCGCCGCCGCCCGCTTCCTGCGCGGCGGCGGCTTCGACGGCGGAACCCAGCTGCTGGTCTGGAGCGAAGGATTGGGCGCCGACGTCGAACCGGTGACTTGCGGCGAGCTTCCGGTCAGCGACCCGCTGGCGGTCCGAATGAGCGCCGTTTACCGAGACGAGCAAGGGAGCTATTCGGGCTTCGCCTCGTTCCCCCTGAGCCAGCGTTCCCTGAAGATCACCATCGGCGCCGAGCCGCTGCCGGTCGAAGAGGACTTCGGACAGGTCGACGTGGCGACGGAGCTTGAATGCCTCATCTGCGGCGCACCTGGTGTGCAACCGATCCAGACGTGGGTGACCCCCATCATGACGGCCAACGGCCGTTTTAGCGTGGCGTTCGACGCCCTGGAGCTCGAAGGCGTCTGTCCCTAATGAACCTGAAGAGCCTGGTCGGTTATAGTGGACCCCAGAATTTGGACCACCGGCTAAGG
>JAAEQG010001016.1 GCA_024231775.1 bacterium | reverse complement strand
TGCTTTCTACAATGGTGTGCTGCGGGCCGACTATGCCGGGGACGATGCCGGAACCTACGAGGTCGCCCCGGTAGCGGGTTCCATCTTTGATGGACTGGGGGCGTTCCAATTTGACGCGCCTGGGATGTACGATGCCGATTACCCGGATCAGCTTTTGCCGCTCAATGGCTCCACGGATGCGCTGGTTTACAGCGGCGGCCTGGAAGGGACGGCGGCGGTCCAGTATGCTGCCGCAGATAGTTGCGAGCGGTTGGTCTACTTTGGATTCCCTTTTGAGACGATCAGACCGGCCCAGCGGCCTGCCGTGATGGCCCGGGTACTCGACTTTTTGAGTTGGTGTCTGTTTCCGCCCGCGGATACAGAGATCACGTCTCCTGCCGGTGGCAGCGCCCATAACAGTGTGCCGCCTTTTGCAGGAACGGCGGTGACAGAATTACCGGCGGCCCTCGATTGGGTCGACGTTCAGATAGAGCGGGATGCGGACGGTTGGTACTGGACGGGGAGTGGTTGGGCGACCGGTGAGGTCTGGTTGGCGGCGACTGGAACCTCCTCGTGGGGCTATGCGCTTCCGGCGCTGAACGACGGTGGCTATCACCTGCGCGCCCGCGCGTGGACGACGAAGGGGAGCGTCGACTCATCGCCTGCCGAGCTTGCCTTTACCTACGACACGCTCCCCCCTGCCAGCACCGTTCTCGTCACGCCGACGGGCAGCGTCGTCATCCCCACGCCGGTGAGTGTGACGCTGGCCTGGGAACCGGTCGAGCCGGATGGAGGCTCGACCCTGGCCTACGAGGTCCAGTTGGATGGACAATCGTACACGACCACGCAAACGGCGTACACGTTCACTCACCTCTCCGGCGGGTTGCACACCTGGGGCGTGCAAGTCTTTGACGCGGCCGGAAATCGTTCCGCGTGGGTGACGGACACTTTTTCGGTCCGTTTGTACAATTGCTGGCTGCCGGTGGTGATGCGCAATTTCGGCGCCAGTTCGATATCCGTGCTGGTGAACGGCGACTTTGAGACGGACGAAGGTTGGGTGCTCAACCAACTGGCGGTCTATGTGGACGTCGTCAGTGGCACCCTTCACGTGCATTCCGGTTCGCGCAGCGTGCGGGTGGGCATTCCACCTGGGGAGCCGGGGAGCGATATCTATTCGTCGGTGGCGCAGACCTTTGTGATGCCGTCCGGCGACACTGCCGCGCTGCGGTTGTGGGTCTATCCCATCGGCGAGGGGGATGATCCTGACGACTGGCATTATGTGAGCCTGCGGGACGAGTTGGGCGCTACCCGTTCCCTGGATCACTGGCAGTCTGACGCGCGGGCGTGGGAACTGCGAGAGTATGACTTGAGTGACCAGATCGCCCAACTTGCGGGCCAGACGGTGACGCTCTACATCGGCACGCGAAACGATGGCGACGACGACACGGCGG
>JAAEQG010001015.1 GCA_024231775.1 bacterium | reverse complement strand
GCCCAGGGCGAGGGCAGTCCCGTCATTGCCATCACCACCACGCGCCGGAGCGAGATCTGCGACGCTTACGTGCACCTGGGTGGCTCGCAGGTGATCGACCACCGGGCGCTGTTCCGGCCCGCCGTCAAGTGGAGCGGCAAGGTGGAGCATTGGCAGCGTATCCCCGACGTGGTGCGCCACGCATTCCGAGTGGCTACGTCCGGGCGTCCGGGGCCGGTGCACGTTCTGATCCCGGAAGAGATCCTGAACCAACGCGGCGACGAGGAAAGCGCACAGATTTGGGAACCTGAGCGCTACAGGGTCACGGGCGGCAGACCGGCGGACCCGGCGCTAGTGCAGCGGGCTGCCAAAATGCTGGTGGATGCAGAGATGACAAACATTCACTGTGGAACTGGTGCACACCGTTCGGGCGCTGGCAGCCAGGTGCGGGCGTTGGCCGAACACCTCGGCGCTGCCGTGACCTGTGGCGCAAACTCGCGCGGTATCATTCCTGACGATCACGCGCTCGCCTTTCACCGGGCGTGTATGGCCTCGTTCATGGCGCACAATCAGGCCAACGCGATACTGGTCGTCGGCTCGCGGCTGGGCGAGTTGCACATGTGGGGCAAGCCGCCGCTGTGGGGCGACCCGGCGGAGCAGCACACGATCCAGATTGACGCCGACCCGCGCAACGTCGGCCTGAACCGGCCCGTGGACGTGGCTCTCATCGGCGACGCCAAGACTGTCCTGGCCCAACTGTTCGCGGCAGTGCAAGAACTCGCGCCCGCGCGCGCGCCATCGCCCAAGTTGGCGATGTTGCGCGGTGTGCAGGACGGTTGGCGGAAGGAGCTAGACGAGGCGATCAGTGATATGGAACGAGCGCCCATGCTGACGGGACAGATATTGAAAGTGTGCAACGAATTTTTCCCGCCCGACGCGATCACGGTGCTGGACGGCGGCAACACGTCT
>JAAEQG010001014.1 GCA_024231775.1 bacterium | reverse complement strand
GGTTGGGGGAGGGTCAAGAGGCCCCAAACCTACCCTCTCCCCCAGGAGAAAGAGGCTTGGGTCCGCAGCATGAACGCGGAAGACGGCAGTAATCAACTGGAGTTCATACAACTCCTCGCCCAAGGAGTTTCAGGATCGGTTCCAGTGTCGAGCACACCAGACCATGCGCCTGACGAATCCCCCCACCGCCTGGGTATGTGCCTGGGGCAACCCGTGCTGTATCCCGACATCTACGTCTGGTTCGTGTTCCTCGCCGCTGTGGACCTCATGCTCACCTGGGTCATCCTCGCAACCGGCGGAAAAGAGCTGAACTGGATTGCCGCCAGCATCGTCGAGCACTTCAACCTGCCCGGTTTGGCGGGCTACAAGTTCGGCTTGGTGGTGTTCGTGATCGGCATGTGTGAGGCTGTCGGCCGGCGCAGGGCGTCGGCTGGATATCGTCTCGCGGAGTGGGCCGTCGCACTGAGCGCCATCCCCGTAGTCATCTCCATGGTACTTCTAGCCGCCTGGGGCTTGGTGAGGACCTCAGCGTAAGCTCCGGGGGGACGGAGTAGGAATCCCGTTTTCCCGGACCCCACCCACAGGTCCCCGCGCCGGATTCGCTTAGAGAATGAGGGTAACCACGACAATCCCGGACATGACCACGACCGCGCAGATCTTGAGCACTGACCCTACGGTACGGCCTAGCGCCGCGTAGACCCCAACCCGGGCGCTGGCATCCACGCTGCGGTTGAGGGACAGCTCGCCCACCAGCGCCCCGGCGAAGCATCCCAAAGCTGCGCCGACGACTGTTCCGATCACAGGTACTGGAACCGTCAGCACAAACGCCCCGAGGATCCCCCCCGCCAGACCGTACCACGCCGCTCTCCGGCTGGCTCCGCCGCGCTTCGCAAACCAGAGCGCACACCCCAGCTCCGCCAACTCGGCAAGCGCGGCAATCCCTCCCAGAACGGCGATACCCGGCCATCCGATGCGCTGCCACCCTCCGTACCACGCATACCCCACCGCGGCTGCGAGAACGATCCACGTCCCCGGAAGCTGAAACACGGTCAGCATCATGGACCCCAGGCAGACGACTATCAGCAGGACCATCAGAATGATGTCGACCATGAGCACTGTGGGGGCACTCCCTGCCCGTGAGAATCCGTGGACCGCCTCAATGGGAGACGGCGGTGATCGGCTGCCTCGACTGCAACGGCTGCCTCGACAACCTCGACAACCTCGGCCGCCTCGACTGCGGACGCTCGTCTGAGGCAGCCCGCGAATCCTCCTTCACAGCGCCGATCAGTCGGGGGGCTATCTCGTGGCGAACGAACGTCTGATTGGTGCAGTCGGTATGCGCTCCCGCCCATCCCAGGCGGCGCCAGCGCGCCGTGCGCGACCAAGCCGTGTTGACCACCCGGGACTCCAAACCCGGTGGCGGTTTCAAACCACACAGCCCGATGCTATCGACCCCGCGCTTCTGGTCGATGGTGCCCACCACGCGGACCGCCTGCAGCACGGTGTCATGCTCCGAGTGATAGGTGTAGATCTTCCCTTCCATGTGGGACAGGGTCCGTCTCATGTCATAATCGTACGATAGTGAAGAACCCAGCAGAACGAAGTTGTTGACCTTCACGCTACTCGGCAGGTTCTCGATCGCCCAAGTGGCCACGCCCGTACCGGCCGAGAGCGCTACCACGTTCACCTGGTTCTGAGGGTACTTGCGGGCATAAGCGGTGATGCGATTCGCCAACTCCGCCGCACGCAACCGGGCCCCCACTACGTTGAGCTGATCCGCCAGCGGGTTAAGCGTCATCGTCCAGACGAAAATCTCCACATCGCCACGATATCCCCCCTGGCGGAGGCCCAGCGGAACCTCCGACGAACCGAAGCCCCAGTTTCCGGCGCCATCCAGATAAAACGTCTTCCCGAACCGCTCGGCACTACTTCCAGTGGACGCGCAGCCGGCGTGCAGACCGATCGCCAGGATTGTGGGTACAAGCAGCTTCGCCTTGTTCATCGTCGTGTTCCCTCTAAGCTGGACAAAGTCGCCCCACCGGCGGCGCCTTCGCCCTACCCCAAGCCATGGTCTATCCCGGCTGACGGTTCCGTTGAAGCCCTCGCGCAACGGTGGACAACGGGGCCGTTCATCGACCGACAGCCACCACACCTCCAGGGGCAGGACTAGTCTAAAGATGACCATGCATCGGTCAACCGAGTGGCAAGCTCCCGCACTTTTTGGACAGCACCAACCGGCACACGTTAGGATGATGCCGGTAACTTAATCCCCACAACCAACCGGCTGGTTATCGGGGAGCGCTGCCAACGGCGTGTCCGATTATCCCCATGTTGACGATGCGTCTGCACTGCATGGAGTCTTGGTCATGGCGATATGGGTAAAGATCTGCGGAATAACCCAGGCGGAAGACGCGGAGGCTGCCTTCGCTGCCGGGGCGGACGCCATCGGCCTCAACTTCATCGGGGGACCGCGTCAGCTCACCGTTGACGCGGCGCGGCGGATCCTCGACACACTCGGCGACCGTCCCGAGGTGGTAGCATTAGTGGACTTGAGCGAGCACGGATTCGTTCCGGACGTTGCCCGTCTTCTGGAAGACTACCGGATTCGCCGCGTCCAACTCTACGGGGACGTGACGCCCCCGAACGTGGCGCGGCTGCTGGATGGACACTACGGACCACTGGTGGTAGCCCGTCTTGACCCCGGTGATCCGGAGGATGGACTGACCTCGGCGATGAACGGGTTGCCCGCCGATCGGCTGTTCGCCCTGGTGCTGGACGCCCACGTCGTCGGGATCCAGGGGGGAACCGGACGAACTCTCGAATGGCCCGCCGTCGCCTCTGCGCTGCGAGGCGGCGGTCTCGCAGAGCAGATCCCCATCGTGCTGGCCGGCGGATTGAACCCGGGCAATGTCCGCCAAGCCGTCAAGATCGTACGCCCTTGGGGAGTGGACGTGTCCTCAGGGGTCGAACGACGTCCAGGGGTGAAGGACCACGCCGCCCTGGCCAGGTTCATCCGCCAAGCCAAAGACGTCGATGAAGACCGGGATGAGAACGATGGCTGAGTTTGTCAGCGAGTCCATCTCCCCTCAACCCGGGAGGTTCGACACCCAGGCAATGGCCCGCGGTGAGCCCGGCCTCCCGCAGAAGTTCACTTGGCGCGACGAGGTGTACGCGGTGGTCGAGCGGATAGCCCAATGGAAGCAGTCCAGCCGCGAGGGCAGTCGCGCCCAGGGGCAGCTCTACCTGCGCCGTCACTACTACAAACTGCGCATGTCCGATGAGTCGGTGTGGACGGTCTACTTCACGCGCCAGGCTCCGGCGGGCTCGTCACCCAAGTCGTGCTGGTTCCTCTACGAAATCGACCGCTCGGCGCCGTCCTGATCCTACCGACCGCCCCGGAATCATGGGGACGGACCGGTGTAACCCAGATAAACGGCAGTGTAATCGTCGAGATCGACGTCCCCGTCGGGCTCGAAGTCGTAGATGCAGCAGGCTGCGGGCAGGCTGGCCGGGCCAGGCCCGGTGAAGCACGCCTGCAACCTGGCGAAGTCCGCCAGATCGAGGTCGCCGTCGAGGTCGAGTCCACGGTCCAGCGTCTCGCACTCGTCGGGCACACTGTTGGTGTTACAGTCCGGGCTGGTGGCCCAGGCCGTATCGCATTCATCCGGGGCGCCGTTGCTGTTGCAGTCCCCACTAGTTCCGCCGGTTACGTCGCACTCATCCGGGGCGCTGTTGCTGTTGCAGTCCCCGCTGGTCCCGCCGGCAAGGTCGCACGAGTCCAGCACGCCGTTCGTGTTGCAGTCCTGCTCGCAGGCGTCATTGAGGCCGTTGGAATTGCAGTCGATCCCTCCCCGCAACTCGTAAAGGTAGGCTGCGCCGGCGTCGAGAGCGGCAGTATCCTGGTTGCGGGCTCCGATCACCACCTGATCCCCATGGACCGCCACGGAGTAACCAAACCAATCGTCTGGAGCAGCATCGTGAGCGGTCAGCTTGAGCACCTCCGGCCAGGTGTCATCATTGGGATCGCCTGGTGTGCCCTGGTCATCGCGCCTGAAGTAGTACGCGGATCCGGAAGAGTCCCCGGCATCGTCGTCACGGTAGGCCCCGACGACAATGTCATCTCCGCCGATGGAGACGAATCGGCCGAAGAGGTCCCCAGGGGCACCATCGCTGGGGCTGAGCTTGGCCCGCTCGGTCCACAGGTCGTCGGTCAGGTCCAGCGGAGTCCCGCCGTCATCACGGCAGAACACATAGGCAGCGCCCCCGTTCACATGAGGCGTGTCGTGGTTCAGCGCCCCGACAACCGCGCATTCCCCGCTCAACCACGTGGAAACCCCGAACTGATCCACTGCCCACGTATCGCCTCCCAACACCTTGGCGTGTTCGATCCAAGTGTCGTCACCGGGCGCCAGGGGCGTACCCCCGTCGTCACGCCGGAAGATGTACGCCGATCCCGAAGTACTGCCCGCATCGTCGTCAGCGTAGGCGCCACTGATGATCCAATCGCCACTAATCCCCACTGAACGCCCGAACATGTCCGATGGCGCGGCGTCACTCGCGGTCAGCCGGTCGCGTTCGATCCAGGTATCATCCTCGTAATCCAGAGGAGTTCCATTGTCGTCTCGAACGAACACGTAGACCGCTCCCGCCCGGTCTACGGTCGTAGTGTTGGTGTCCGCGCCCACTACCGCGTAGTCTCCCTCGATGGCCACGTATACGCCAAACAGATCTACTTGTCCCGGCTCGGGTTGATCCGCAGCCAGGAGCTTCGCCTGCTGGCTCCACGTGTCGTCCGCGTGATTCAGCGGGGTCCCGTGGTCGTCCCGGCGGAAGATGTAAGCCGCCCCCGCGGTCACCCCCTCCACCCGGGCGAGCGAGGCTCCCACCAGGGCGTAGTTTTCCCAAACCGACACCGCGTACCCGAAATGAGCTCCAGAAGCCGGATCCGCTGCGGTCAGTCTAGCCTGTTCCACCCACGTTTGACCGTCGCGATAGTAGACGTAGGCAGCCCCTGCTTCGACACCGCCAACTTTGCCCTGGTACGCACCGATCAGTGCATAACCGTCGTGGATGGCCACGAAGCGACTGAAGTAGTCTTCCTCTTTCGCGTCCCCCGCAGTGACCTTGCGCTCTCCGCACTGACGCCCAGCCGCACCCGCTTCACTCAAGATCCACGGCAAGCCTGCCAGGAGAATGGCCACAACGACACGCTTCATAGAGGATCCCTCCTGACACTCGAGAGAATGCTGCTTCGCGCGCAGCATCCCGCCCTGCGCCACGCACATCCGATCTTATGTTTCAGGAACGCCGGTTTCCACAAGTAGTCGTGATCCGCAATACGCCCAGAGAGCGTGCAACCGGAGCGTTATGCGGACCGAAGTGGGTTCTCGGGCCTCTGGCAGCCTGGAACGGTGGCCACTTGAGCCGAGCACAGAACGCATCCGGCGGGCCTTCTAGCGGTTGGGGGGCGGGGACGCGGTCTTGGGGATGATACCTGCAAATTACGAGGGCTGCAGCCCGCAGTATGCGCAGACTTCGTTGATGAAGCGTTCGCCGAAATCGGCCAGCTTGCGCTCTCCGACGCCGCGAACCTGCATCAACTCCGCCGGTGAGGTCGGCTTCAACCGGGCCATGTCGCGCAAAGCTCTGTCGCCGAAGACCAAGTAGGCGGGCACCCCGCGCTGGCCAGCCAATTCCCGCCGAATCCCGCGCAGGTGCTCAAACAACCCCTGGTCCACCCCCTCCCAGGAGTCGGCTTCCGCCCGGGTCTTGCCCACGGGCTTCGCCATGGGACGCCGTAGACGCACCTCCCGCTCACCGCGCAGCACCGCCCACGACGTGTCGTTCAGTCGCAGGATCGGACGATCTCCCTCGGTCCTCTCGAGCACCCCCTGATCGACCAATTGGTAAGCCAAGCTCACAATCGCCTTGCGTGGGGTATCCTGCATGAGCCTATATGTGCTCAACTGTTGGTGTCCACAACGCCGAACCATGTCGGTGTCCGCCCCGTGCAGCACGTCGGCCACGTGGCCCAGTCCGAAACGCTGCTCGACCCGGGCTACGCAGGAAAGAATCTTCTGGGCGGTGACCGTCGCGTCTTCGACGCCCTCGACGTCGCCCAGACAGACGTCGCACGCTCCGCAGTCCGCTTTCTCGTAGACCTGCCCAAAATGCTCTGAGAGGGTCCGGTGACGGCACTCGGCACCGGCGCAGAGGGCGCGCATCTGGCCTAGCAAATCCAGCTTGGCCCGGATGATCTCCTCGGATTGCTCGGCTTGGTCGGCATTGCGTCGGAACAGGCCTTCCCAGCGCATCGGGTCCGCCGCGGAGTAGAACAGCACGCACTCGGCTTCGAGCCCGTCGCGCCCGGCGCGCCCGGTCTCCTGCTGGTATTGTTCGATCGAGCGGGGCATGGCGGCGTGGATCACTGCCCGCACGTTGCTGCGGTCGATGCCCATCCCGAACGCCACGGTGGCGACCACCACATCCAGCGTTTCAGCGGCGAAGGCTTCCTGCGCCGCCCGCCTCCTCTCGGCGTTCAGTCCCGCGTGGTATGCCTGCGCCCGCACCCCGTGGGCTTGCAGATGCTCGGCGAACGCTTCGGTATCGTTGCGGCTTAGGCAGTAGACGATCACCGCCTCACGATGATGGCGGCGAACCGCGTCCAACACTTGAGCATGCAGGTCCACCCGCGGGATGACGCGATAGACCAGGTTGGGGCGATCGAATCGCCCGACCAACACCTGCGGGTCCTTCAGGCCCAACTGCGCGGCGATGTCAGCCTGCACACGTGCGGTGGCCGTCGCGGTGTAGGCCTGCACGCTAGCTTCCGCGAACCGCTCCTTGAGCATCGCTAGGCGGCGGTACTCCGGGCGGAAGTCGTGGCCCCAGTGGCTGATGCAGTGGGCTTCGTCCACCGCGAAGGACCGCACCTTCAACCGCTCGATGAGTCCCATGAACCACGGGGTGAGCAAACGCTCCGGGGCGACAAACACCAGCCGACACTGCCCCGTGGCGATCTCCCGCTCCGCATCCCGCCGATCCGCCGCAGTCATCCCGCTGTGCAAAGCCACCGCGGGGTAGCCGCAGGTCCGCAGCCCGTCCACCTGGTCCTTCATCAGGGCGATCAAGGGCGAGACCACGACGTCGGTGCGTTCCGCCAACAGCGGCGGGACCTGATAACACAGGGACTTCCCCCCACCGGTGGGCATGACCACCAAGGAATCGCGCTGCTCCAGGCCGGCCCGGATGGCCTCTTCCTGCAGCGGCCAGAGGCGATCAAACCCCCAATACCGCCGCACCGCGTCCGTGATCCGTTCCAACAGCGGTTGAACTGCGGTCCCTGGCTGATTCATGCGCCCAGTCTAGCCGAACTCGGCGGCCTCGCCACCGCCGGCCGATCACCCGATCGCAGTGCTGAACGACTCGTGAGATCGACACGGTGGCCTCCAGGGCAGGCGACCGCCAGGCAGTAGCCGACTCGGGTTCGGTCCGAGCGAAAGCATCGCTTGTGCTTGACTCTCACCTGCCTCGGTCGAGTCAGATCAGTTCATCCCGTCCGCCCACTCAGCCGCCGTCCCGAAGCTCGCCGCAAACTGCCAGCATATCCCGGAGCATCCCCACCGCTTCACGGATGATCACGGGGAACAGTTCATGGCGCATCGGGCGACGGATGCATTCGCCGGCTGTTCGAGCAGGCCGGAATCCCCCATTGCTAGCACCTCCATCTTCGACGATCATCTCCACCCCGGCCCAGCGGGCGGGCCTCGATGAGTCATCATATTGGCCAGGGCCGGGCGAGTGGCGGAATGGCAGACGCTGGGGACTTAAAGTCCCCTCCGGGTAATCCCGGGTGCGGGTTCGAATCCCGCCTCGCCCAGTCAAGAACGCGGTTTTTGGGGTGCTGCCAGGTGATCGCAAACAGCTCGGTGGCAGAACGGTGGCAGGATTCAGCTCGCCGACGTGCGCCGTTTCTTTGCCACCGCTTCGCGCAGGTCGGTGTTGTTGACCTCGTTATAGAACTCCACCGTAGTCGTGACCGTGGCGTGTCCGGCGAGCTGTTGGACGGTCGGCAGTGACGCCCCGCCTCGAATCAACCGGGTGATGTACGTCCGACGCAGATCGTGGATGGTGATAGGCTTCACGCCAGCCGCCTTAACGATGTCGGGCCACACGTGGGGCAGCTTGGTGCGCAGCGTCACGAACGGTCCCCCGTCCCGTAGCGTTTGGGCTTTGAGCTTGAGCAACACCGCGGCGTCTGCCGGTTCGATGGGAACCAGCCGGTCCCGCTTGCCCTTCGTCTCGGTGAACGTCACGGACGGGTCGTCACTCAGATCGATGTTGTCCCACGCGAGCGATACCAGCTCGCCATGACGTCCGCCAGTGTTCAGTGCCGTGTGAATGAATGCACGGGCCTGGAAGCCGCACAGCTCCTCCGCCGAGTCGAGCAAGGCGGTTTCGTCCTGGTCGGTGGCGATGCGCAGCCGCTTGCGGTTCACCCGCGCCCACTGCCAGCCTTCCATCGGGTTCGACGCCATGTAGCCGCGGCGGACGGCCTTGCGGAATGCAGCCCGCAGGTAGCGCATCTTTTTGTTGACCGTCGCCGGGGCGTTGCCCTTGGTGGCCATCTTCTCGGCGTAGTCCTCCAGCATGGCAAACGTCACGCGGTGCGGTCCCCTCGGATCCATTGCCTCACCGAACTCGGTCAGCGTGCGCTCCGCCATCGTGCGGTTCCACGTGCCGGGTATCTTGCTGACGTGCTCGGCAACGAACTCCGTCCAGTCCTTTCGCCGCACATCGTGGTACGTGCCAGCGCTGAGCTGGTGTTCGAGCTGGGCCGCTTCCCGTTCAGCCCGGCGACGGTCTCCGCCGACCTTGCGGTTGCGCCACTTGTGGGTCTGTGGACAGATCCAGCGCAGGTGGTACGTCGTCTTGCCCGTCTTGCAGTTGCGTGACCGGATCCACACCTTCGGCTCATCGTTCATGGCTGTGCTCCAGAAAAGCCCGGGCGCCCGAAGGCGCTTCACCACACACTCTCTCCGTCATCATCTTCTTCGTACGGCTCCCACATAGTCTCCACGAAGGCTCTGCCCTCGTCGCTCATCGGTGAAGTGTAAAGCAGCCGCGGCCAGCGTTCCCTGCACGCATCGACAAGCTTCCTGGCAATCCCTTGACGGCGCCATGCGTCCCCAACCAGTATGTAGTTAACCTGTGCCGCGTCTTCCTTGGGGGGTGGGGCAGCCACCACGTAGGCGGTTCCAACCGGGAACGCCTGTTGTCTGGGGCCGTCGTCGAAGTATTCGACATGCCAGATAGCACTGGTCGGGCGAAAGGGATGATCCACTTGTCGAAAGGTGACCATGGCCAACCTCCATGGGAGTGGCCCGGGCGCCCACGACAGGCGCCCAGGCCGGAAGGAAACTCTACGCCGCGCCGCGCATGCGCACCGCGCCGTTGACCGTCACCGTCGCCGCCCGGTCGGTGACATAGGGACCGTCTATTTCGCCCAGGTGCGAGACCGCCAACTGGTCAACCCCACAGCCCGCCGCGGGTTTGTCGATTCGCTGCCGGATCAACGCCGGTTCGATCAGGCAACCGTTACGGCTCACCTTGCGATACTCGACTTCCACCACCACCGGGCCGATGGCCAGGGCGGACACCATGGCCCGCCAATCGGCCGGGCTCCCGATGGCCACCTTGCCCACCTGGACGGTGGCGCCGTTCTCGCCGCGTAGCCCGATGCGTACGGATTGCCTGCCCGGCGTCAGCCCTTCCACCACACAGTCAACCCGGTGGCGGAACTTGAAGCGATGGGCGCGGCTGGGGTCGATCAGGTGCCGGAAGATCACGCCCTCGATATTCCGGGCTTGGGCTCGATCGAACGCTTCCCGCTTCGCGTCGGTCCCCGTCCACATCTGCACCCGGCGGACGCTGGGCTGTGCCCACCGCTCCACCAGTGCGGACGCTCGGGTAAGCTGATCGACGTACGTCGCGTCGGGGTTCGTGGTCTCTGCCCACGGGTAGAAACATCCCCACGCCAATTCGCCGTGCAGCTCGTAATCCGTGTCGCGTCCGAACTGGTCCGACAGCTTGCCCAGGTCCAGCGGGAGCCCGTTGCGGGTCTCGGCGGCGACTTCGCCCGCCCGGCATTTGGCCACGCAGTAGACACCATCGAACTTCTGCTGAATGCCCCAGCCGGGATGGCGGATCAGCGACCGCACGTGGTCTGCGTCGATTGTGGTGGGCCGGGTTATCACGCCGACGCCTCCTCGAGGTTAACGACGCGCAGCTCGGGGGGATCAACGACGCGCTCCTCCATGACGTCGATCAGCGCC
>JAAEQG010001013.1 GCA_024231775.1 bacterium | reverse complement strand
GGCGAGTGCCCCGGTGGATGCGGCACTCTATGCGCGATCCCGACGCCGCCCCCATCTGCGCCCGTCATCCTCTCCTTCACCGCCGACCGGATGACTATTGTCGATGGGGAGAGCGTCACGCTGGCGTGGCAGGCCACCGGCGGCACTGAGGTGTTTGTTCAATGGGTGACCCGCGAGGCGATATTGGCCCAGGCCCCCGGCCCCCTGGACCCCGATGGCGGTACGGTCACCATCAACCCAAACGGCGACGGTGACATTACGCTGATCGTGCGGAACAGCGCCGGTTCGGCCGAGGCTCACGTGCCGCTCACGATCACGTGTCCGTATCCCTGGGTCGAGGCGTTGAGTGAAACGCCGCCTTCTGTCTATAGTTGCCCTTCAGAGGCCGTGATCGGCTCCGCCGCACAGCAGTCATTCGAGAACGGATTCATGATCTGGGTGGAGGCCGAACAGATGGTTTATGTGTTCTACGATGCCCAGGGAGGATTGCCCGCCACTTTTGAGACGTATATTGACAACTTTCACGAGGGAGACCCAGAGAGCGACCCCACCCTCGTTCCGCCAG
>JAAEQG010001012.1 GCA_024231775.1 bacterium | reverse complement strand
GTCGAGCAACTTCCGCAGGGGGACAGCCGTCAGCGCGTTGTCGGTGAAATCCAGCAAGTCAACGTGGTTCTGCGAAAACCGCCGGACATCATCCATTCCCCCGACCGGCCGCATCATCGGCTCGTCCAGTGCCATCACACGCGGATAGTCGTCTTCCACACGATTGACCGCCCGGGTCCCCAGGCCGACCACCAGGCGGAGCATCCCCGCCTTCGGGTCCAATTGCGAATTCCAGACAAACGTGTTGTGCGAGACCCCCTCCCCCGCCAGGTCGGGCAGGAAGTAGTTGTTCCGATACGAACCGGAAACGCGCTGAATCAGCAGCGCCATCTGCTCATCCTGCTGGTCAAGTCCCCGCTGGAGTCGATAGGTCAGCGCATCCTCGCCCATCATGCTCGAGTAGACCTGCCGCACCATGTCCAGGAAGATGGCCAGTCGCTGCTCGGGATCGCCTTGATTGACGCAGAAGAAACTCTCGTACTTGCCCGCGAAGGCGTTCCCGAATGCGTCCTCCAGCAAACTACTGGAACGCACGATGATGGGCGACTGACCGAAGTACTCGAGCATCTCCTGAAACTCGTCGCGGATCTGATCGGGGAACCGGCCGG
>JAAEQG010001011.1 GCA_024231775.1 bacterium | reverse complement strand
TTCGTGGCGTCCTCCTCCGAGACCGCGTCCGGCTGATACTTGGCGGCGTTGGTACACTCGCCCATCATCAGGTTGTACTCGTTGGCGATCCCGTAGTTGCCGTCGAAGTAGGCGTACGGCTGGTGCGGGTTGGGGATCGTTCCGAGCACCTCGCTCTTGGGATGGTCCGGCATCTCATAGCCCGGACCACGCCGGTCGGTCACCAGCCGGGGATAGGCGGTGGACCCCTTCAGCACCTGGCGTTCGGGTTGTTTCCGCCGCGGGACGTAGATGATTCTCTGGTCGCCCAGCTCATCGTCGTCGGAGTGGGCCACCAGCATGGAGCGGTCGGCGAGGGCTCCGCGGGTCAGGATCATGGTCGTGCACATGTCTGCCTCCTGGTCGATGGTTGGTCAGTCCATGGTCGGTCGGTCACCGGGGGACCCCCGTCCAGGGGTCTCCACCGGTCCTATCGAAGACGCGAAATCAGCCGGCGAACCTTATCACATGGGTGGTCCATCTCCCGCAACTCCGCCAGGAGTAAACGGTGGAGGTCGAGCAGCAGGTAGGAGACCCGCGGGTGGATCGACTTCAGGCCCTGGTGCTCTTCAACCGCTGACGCTGCCCCGTTCCGGCTCGGTGTACCTCGACGCCAACGCCTTCATCTACAGCGTCGAGTGAATCGAGCCATACTTTTCGCTGCTCAAGCCGATGTGGGAAGCTGCACAAGCAAGTCGGTTTGAGATCCTCAGCAGTGAGCTTGTCATTCTGGAGACTCTGGTCAAACCGCTGCGCGATGAAGATCAGGTTCTTG
>JAAEQG010001010.1 GCA_024231775.1 bacterium | reverse complement strand
CTGGCGACGGTGCAAGAAGCCCATGTAGCCGCGACGCCGGCGAATCGCCATCACGTCCATCTTGGAATCCAACTGGTCCCTCCGGCTCCGCTCCATCTCCCACCGGGTCTGCTCCTCGATCTCCCCGATGTCCATCTCCGCTCGGGCGATATCGCGCAGTCGTCCCGCCACCCGACGCCGACACTCGTCTTCCGCCTGCTTGCGCAACCGCAGCACCGTCTGCAACCGAAAGGTAGAACGCTTGGCCATCCTTTACCCCTAGCCGACCGCCGCCGGCTGACGAACTCCACTGACCACTCCCTGCTTCACCGAGGAACCGACACCCCGGCTGGTGAGTGAGGTCCTCACCGTCTCGATCTCCCTACCCAGTTCCAGCAACGCAGCCCGGGTCTGCCCGAAGGGGATGCGGTCCCCAATGCCCTGCCGAAGGAACTCGTCGATGCGCGGTTTCATCTGCACCGCCAAGTCATAATCCACGTTGGCCCCGGCGGCGTAAGCACCGATGTTGACCAGATCCTCGATGTCGGCCCAGACCGCCAAAACGCGCCGCACGGACTGGGCACAGGCAATCTGTTCCTCATCCGCCACGTCCACCATGACGCGGCTGATACTCTCCAACACCGCCACCGCGGGGTAGTGTCCCCGGTTGGCTAGAGACCGCGACAACCACACGTGGCCGTCGAGCACTCCCCGGGCAGCGTCGGACACGGGTTCGGTGATGTCGTCACCTTCCACCAACACGGTGTACAAGCCGGTGATGCTCCCCTGCGGGGTGCGCCCCGCACGCTCCAGCAAGCGCGGCAGGAGGGCGAAGGTGCTCGGCGGATACCCCTTGGTGGCGGGAGGCTCGCCTGCCGCCAAACCGATTTGTCGCTGAGCCATCGCCATCCGGGTCACCGAGTCCATCATCAGCAGTACGTCGGCGCCTTGATCGCGAAAATACTCCGCTACCGCCGTCGCCAGAAAACAGGCCCGCACGCGCAGTACCGGAGACTCATCCGAGGTGCTGACCACCAGAACGGTCTTCCGCATCCCTTCCTCGCCGAGGTCCTTGCGAATGAAATCGCTCACCTCGCGCCCGCGCTCGCCCACTAGTGCCACCACTGTGACATCCGCCGACGTATTCCGGGCGATCATTCCCATGAGCACGCTCTTGCCCACGCCGGTTCCGGCGAATACGCCCATGCGCTGCCCGGCCCCCATCGCTGCAAGTGCGTCAATCGAACGGATTCCCGTGGCCAGCGCCTGCTCGATGGGACGACGCTCCAGCGGACCGGGCGGGTCGGCGAACACCGGGTAATGGGCCTCGACCCGGAACGGGGAGCGGTCATCGATCGTGCGCCCCAAACCGTCGAGCACGCGACCCAGCATCTGTCTCCCGACGGGGACCGCCTGGAGCGAACCGGAACTGGTCACCCGATCACCCACCGCAACGCCCTGCGGCTGAACGAGCGGCATGAGCAGGGTGGTGTCACTCTGAAAACCGACCACCTGGGCGGCCAGCGTATCGCCACACCGTGTCACCACCTCGCACATCGATCCCAGCGGAATGGGCAGCCCTTCCGCAGTCACCGTAAGCCCGGTGACCTCCTTCACCCGGCCGGTCACCCGCATGAGCAGGGCTCTCTGCACTAACTCTGTTTGACGATCGAACAAGCCCATGAAGTATCTTCCCAGCGCGTCGCTTTCTGCGCGACCCGCGCTACTCTCCCAGTAGCAGCCGGACGATTTCGGACAACTGAGACTCGAGGTCCGCATCAACCTCGGTAGTCCCGGACAAGATTCGGCAGCCTCCCGGCGCAACCGTCTCGTCTTCAATAACCCTCACGTGCTCCCATTCAGACGCCCGGTCAGCCAATCCCGCGGCGAAACGCCGCAGCGTCTCCGCATCGATCGGGTTTACCCGGACAGTGACGTCGGTCTTGCTCGAAACCAGGCTCAACGCCTCCTCCAGGTTGGCGGTCGCCGCGTCCCGGTTCAGCTCACCGATCCGCTTGGTCACGCGCCGGGCCAAGGACACCGCAAACTCGAGTGAATCATGCCTGGCTTCGATCAGCAGATCACGCTTGAGGCCATCGAGTCCCGTCGCGGCAGCACTGAAGGTCTCGCCCAGAGTCGCCTGCTCGCGACTGAATCGGTCCGTCGCCTCCTCCAGCCCCTGCTTCTGTCCGGCGGTAAAACCTTCCCGGTGTCCCTCGGCTTGCCCTTCGGCGTGTCCACGGCGTTTGGCTTCGACCAGCGCCGCCGCGGCATCGCGCCGCGCCTGAAGGAGGATCGCCCGGGCCCGGTCTCGAGCCTCGGCGATTATCCGGTCGGCCTCTGTAAGATGGTCGGCCAGGTCGATGGTGGTCAACCGTTTGACCAGCTTGAAGTCCTGCCCAGCCTTGATTACCGTGGACATCAGCAACTCCTGCGTTGACCGTCTCGCCTAGACGATCAGTTCCTTCTCGCCACCCCGGCCGGAGATGATGATCTCCCCGCTATCCTCCAGACGCCGCACGACATCCACGATCCGCTGCTGAGCTGACTCCACGTCACTGATCCGCACCGGTCCCATGTACTCCATGTCCTCCTTGACCAACTGGGCGGCACGCTCGGACATGTTGCCAAAGATCTTCTCTTTGAGTTCTTCGGTGGCGGTCTTCAGCGCCAAGGAGAGTTCGTCGTTATCGATTTCCTTGAGCACGGACTGGATGCCCTTGTCGTCCACCAGCATGACGTCCTCGAACACGAACATCAGACGACGAATCTGCTCGACCAAGTCCGGATCCTCGCTCTCCAGGGCTTCGAGAATGCCCTTTTCGGTAGCTCGGTCGGATAGGTTGAGTATCTCGGCTACGGACTCGACACCCCCGGCCCGCTCGAGAGTCTGAGTGGTCAGGCCCGAGAGGCGTAGTTCCAGACCTTGCTCGACTTCCTTGATGACTTCCGGGTTGGTTTGCTCCATGTTGGCGATGCGGGCCACAACCTCGAGCTGCTTGGAGGTCGGCAGCCCAGCCATGAGCTCGGCACTCTTCGAACTCGGCAGATGTGCCAGAATCAGGGCGATGGTCTGCGGGTGCTCCTCCTGGATGAACGTGAGCAGGTTCTCGCTCTCAGTCTTCTGCAGGAACGAGAAGGGCTGGCGATGAACCTGGTGCTCGATCTGCTGCATGATCCGCATGGCTTCGTCCGCCGGCAGGGCTTTGCCCAGCAAAGCCTTGGCGTAACCGAGACCACCGGCTTCGGCGTACTGGCGGGCCAGCGCCAGATTGTAGAACTCCTCGACAACTCGTCCGCGGGTGGCCTGATCCACCAGGTCGATCGACGCGATCTCCCGCGTGACGTTCTCCAGCACGTCTCCCTCCAGCAGTTTGAGCACCTTGGTGGAACGCTCCGGACCAAGGGTCAGCAGAAGAATGGCGCCCTTGCTGGCTCCGGACAGCTGCTTCTCGCTGCCGGATTCATCAAGCGACGGAACGGATGGTTTGGCTTTACCCATGCTCTCCTACTCGGATTGTTCCACCCACCGGCGTAGCAGGTCAGCCACGCCTTCGGGATCGTCGTCCACCAATCGAGCCACCTGCTCATCGAGCTGGCTGTGCTGCAGAGTCGCCTCGTCCACCTCCTGCCCCACCAGGAAGCCCTCTGTGGGCTCTGCCTGGCCGACCGGCCCACCGGAGACGGTGAGCATTCCGTCCGGCGCCATGGAGAACTCGTCCGTTGGGTCTTCAGCGGTGGGCGTGGAAATGTGCGCGCTGCGCGAAGTCTTGCGCACCATCATCATCATCATGGTCAGGCTGAGCAGGGCCAACCCACCCATACCCAGTTGAGGCAGGTACGCCTTGAACATCTCGGTCGTGGTCACCGTCGGCGCCCCACCGCCTTCTCCGCCAGGCATGGCGGCCAGCAGACCCTCGCCCGGCTCCGAATCGTGGTAGATATCCACCTGCACATCGGCTTCGTTCTTGGCTTGGAGAATGATCATCACCGCGTCACGGACACCGGCAAGGACCTCGTCACGGGCGTTGATGAACTCACGATCGGTATCGCGGACGTCCTTCAAGTCTGGGTTGCGCGCCGTGAGCACGCCGGCAACGTGGCTGCGGGGGATGCTGATCGCCGCCGTGGCGCGCTTGAGCGCGAAGGCGGGCGTGTCCTGCACGCGCCGTTCCCTCAGCTTGGGCTCATAATTCTCCGTGCGTGCGTCTTCCGTCTCACTCTGCACTCCACCACCGCCGCCGCCCAAAGCCGCCCCCACGTTGGGGTTCACCCCGGGCTCACCGGAGTTCGACGTCTTGCCGCTCCGGGAGGTCTTGGTTTCCTCCGACTTGACCTCCCCCTCGGCGTAGGAGAAGCTCTCAGTCCGGGCCTGCGCCCCGTCCAGTTCCACCGAAACCGCCGCCAACACCCCGCGAATGTAAGACAGTTGCCCCAACACCCGCTCTTGAAGGTACTTCTCGTATTTCTTGCGCTCGTCGAGCAATCCGGAGGCCAGAGCTTCATCCGGATTGGGCACCTTGTGGGCCTTGAGCGTCTTGGTGTCGAATACGGTGACGTTGTGAGGACTGAGACCCGCCACCGCCGTGGATACCAGCTTGGCGCATCCTTCTACGATCGTACCGGTGACGGTGTGTCCGCCGCGCATGGTGATTTTGACCGATGCCGAAGGAACCACGCGCAACTGCCCGATGGACCGTCGATTCTGTTGCTGGACGAGCACGAACGCATGCTCGACCACCGGCGACGAAGCAATGACCTTGGCCAGCTCGTATCCCAAGGCGACCTTGCGCTGATGTTCCAGCACCGAAGACGGCTTGAACGTGCTGTCATCTTCCAGCAGCTTCGCGAAGCCGAACTCGAAGTCCTCCGGAAGTGTATCGCTACTATTCAACACCCGAACGGCGCTGTACTTGTCCTTCTCCCGCACCAGCAGACGGCGCCCGGTGCGCGAAAAGTTGATCCCGGCCGCTTGCAGAGCTTCCTCCGCGGCATCCATCTGATCGAAGGTG
>JAAEQG010001009.1 GCA_024231775.1 bacterium | reverse complement strand
TGACGTTCACCGACACCCTGCCGTCCGGCGTGTTCATCGCCACCCCGGCGAACGCCACCGCGACCTGCGACAGCGTGCTCGTCGCCCCGGACGGCGGCAGCACGATCAGCTTTAGGGCCGACCGGCTCGGGGAATACGAAGCGTGTATCATCACCGTAGACGTGACCAGCAGCGTTATCGGGATGCACAGGAACATCTCGGAACAATTGACCTCGGATACCAGCGAGCACGGCAACGCCATCGCCGACCTGACCGTGGACCCAGGCACCCCCGGATTCAGCAAAAGCTTCTCGCCCAGTTCCATACCGCCCGGTGGGATCAGCACACTGATATTTAACATCGATAACACTGCCAACCAGGCGGCAGTGGATGCTATGAGTTTTGTCGATTACTTGCCGCTCGGGATGGTCATCGCTGCCCCATCCAACGCTTCCACCGACTGTACCGGTACCCTCACCGCCAATTCTGGAACAAACGTGATCTACTTTTCCTCTGGATCCGTGAACGCATTCTCGAGCTGCAGCATCACCGTTGACGTGACCGCCGGTGACTTTGGCGAGTACGTCAACATCTCGGGAGAATTAACTGGATCGGGATGGACGAGCGGCAAGGCCACCGCCGTGCTCGACGTCCCGCGCAAATTCCTGATCAAATCCTTCACCGACGACCCCGTCGCGCCGGGCGATACTGTGACCCTCGAGTTCACCGTCACCAACATCGACCGGTCGGAGGCGGTGACCGACATCACCTTCAGCGACGATCTGGAAGACACCCTTTCGGGCCTGGTGGCAGTTGGCTTGCCCCTGGCCGACCCCTGCGGCGCGGGTTCCCAGTTGGCCGGGACCAGCACCATCACCCTCACCGGCGGCGACCTCCCGGCGGAAGGCT
>JAAEQG010001008.1 GCA_024231775.1 bacterium | reverse complement strand
CTCCGGATATTGCCTTTATCCTCCCCCCACCGGCGGAAAGATACCCACTCGATCTTTGTCGTCGAGGGTGTGTTCCCACTTTTGGATGATGCTGTTGACAAAGACGATTTTGATTTCTGCGGACGGCAAGTGCAGATGCTCGATCAGTTGTCCTATGGTTGCCCCATCCGTCAGTTCCACCGCCATTGCTTCACCGATTCCCAGGTGAGGATAATGGCGACGGAGTGTGGCGAACAGTCTCACGTGTACGATCATACTCGTTTATTCCTCGTGTTCATCTACTCGCACATTTTGAACGATAGCCATGTTGCCCAGGACCGCCCACGAGCGTTCGAAATCGATCCACCGCCGGGTGTACGTTTGCGCCCCGTCCAGCACGGTCACTCCGTCCTCGTCGTAGCCGGTGACGATGACCGTATGCTCGAAACTGGCAACGATTGTGCGGCGTCCATCGGGGGCGGTGTAGTAGACGGGCGTCCCCGTGTTGACGTGCCCGACGACCCAGGCGATGACGGGTCGGCCCGACGCAATTTCCGCGCGCAGGACGCCTGGAGAAAGGTTCCGCACTGCCTGGGCATCCAGCCCGTAGGTTCGCAGGAGCGCGGCCACCGGCTCGGCGTGCACGCCGTAGGGGTGGGGCGGGATTTGCCCCCATCGCCCGCGCACGCTGCCGACGAATCCTGTGTCTG
>JAAEQG010001007.1 GCA_024231775.1 bacterium | reverse complement strand
TCGGCGGGTTGAGAAAAAGGCCCGCTCGGAAGAAATATCCGCCGATGCTGCCAGGCCGAGTGCGGCTATGTCGGCCAAGGCCACCTCGTCGATTCCGCCCCGCAAAGTGATGACGAAAGACGGCATTGCACCTGAGATCGTCGAGCTGGCTGGGAGTCTGGACAATTCGCCGGCGCAGATCTTCAGCTACGTCCACGACAACATCCGTTTCGATCCCAAGTGGGGGGCGTTCAAGGGGCCGCTGGGAGCTCTGTGGGAAAAGTCGGGAACGTCGTGGGACCAGGCATGGCTGCTGCGGGATCTGTTGACGGCGGCGGGAGTCGATGCCCGGTTCGAGTGGGGAGAGATTCAGATCTCGACGGAAGTTCTGACCAACATCACGGGCCTGGACGACCCCTGGCGTGCGGGCGACCTGCTGACCACGGCCGGGGTGCCGATCCTGCTCCTGGCCCAGGGAAGCCAGGTGATCGGGGCTCGGATGTCCCACGTCTGGGTCAAAGGGTACGTCGACTACATACCGAACCGGGGCGTCACCCCGGGATCGGGGGACAGCTGGATTCGCATGGACCCGTCCTTGAAGCGCCATGCCTATGCTCCGGGCATCCGGATTCACGACCAGGTGCCGTTTTCTCTGGGCGGGTACCTTCAAAGCG
>JAAEQG010001006.1 GCA_024231775.1 bacterium | reverse complement strand
GGCTACGCCCCTCTCCCAACCTCTCCCCACTGGGGAGAGGGGTTTTGGGATAGCCTCTAATCGAGCCCCCAGGTCCAAAGGGCCTGGGCCACCCGCCCAAAACGATCAGGAATCGGGCAATCGGCACAATTGGGCCGGATCTGGTGTAAGCTCCCACCCTTTGCTGAACAAAGGATGGGGCACCCGGCGCTTTGCTTACCCGTGCGACACGCCGACGCCCCACGGGCAAACAAGTTTGCCCATGCCACCCAGTCGCCAAAGTGGTGAACGGCGTTGCCACCCAGAACTGAACCGACAGTCGCTGAAGCGTTGGACCGCTTCCTTACGGGCGCGGCTCGGATCAGAGGCGGAGGGGCAACACTGAATGTCGGCGTCAGGTTCCCGGCCATAGACACAGACAGAGGCGGAGGCGGAGGACCGGGGACCTGGAGCGTCGCTCTGCAGCTCTAGAGCCTATCCCACTACTCCCTGCAGAGAGGGGCAGGGGAGGGTTGGATTCTTTGACGGCTACGCTCCTCTCCCAACCTCTCCCCACTGGGGAGAGGGGTTTGGGGATAGGTTCTACTGATTGCAGTGTCCGTAGCACCCGTCCACTACACAGCAGTTGGCTTCCAATTCCACTTCGCCGGTTACGGAGTCGACTATGACGAACCCCTGGCTGGTGGTGAAGACGTAGATCACGTGTTCGGCGCTGGGATTCAACGGTTTGAAGGTCTCCCAGGAGCCGTAGGGCGGATCGAACCCCGCGTCTACCGCGAGCGACCAGGCCTCGACCACGTCCATAGTCAGCATGAGGTTGAGGTCGAGAAACTCGATCCCGAACGGCGGGTACTGAAGTTGCTGCACGGTCCATTCGCCGTCGTAGGTGAGTTGCCAGGCGGGTACGTCACTGCCGTTCAGGGCGACGGCGACGAAGTCCCACACGTTGGTGTCGGCTGCTTCGTCGAGGGGGAGGCCGTCGCCGTCGCGTCCACCGGCCCAGACGATGAAGGCGGAGCGGGCGGACTCTTTGATCTGGGCGTCGGCAGCGGCGATCATCTGCAGGCTGACGCTATCCTCTCCGGGTGCGGTGCCGAGCAGTGGAGGCTCGGTGTCCACGGTGGTGGCGGTGACCTCCTGGGTCTGGGTGTCGATCATCACGATTTCGTTGCTGTAGTTGAACGTATAGAGGGCGTTCAGTGAACTGGGGTGCAGCGGACGGTAGAGCGCCCAGCCGTGGAAGTCGTCCTCATAGCCCTCGTCGGCGAGTATGGTGCGTGCCTGGGTCTCGGTCAGATCTACCTCGCGCAAGTCGTAGTAGCCCATGCCAAGCATCGGGAACGGGTAGGTGCCGGTCGTCCAGTCATCTCCGTCGTAGGTGAGTTCGTGGGTGACGTCGCCGTCGTCGGGGTCGATGGCCAGGAAAGTGTACAGCAGGGTGCGGCTGCCGGTTCCATCGAGCGCGGTCCCGTTGACCCCGCTAGCCTGATACACGATGGCGTCGGGATCGAGTTGCCGCGCGCGGGTGGTAGCTTCCTCAAGGAGATCGGTCGGTTCCGGCTCGGATCGCGAGATTGAAGGACAGCCGGTGCTCAG
>JAAEQG010001005.1 GCA_024231775.1 bacterium | reverse complement strand
GCAGCAGTGATGATTCCCGCGCTGAGTGCTTCGGGGTTGGTGTGGCATGACCCCTCAGAAAGCGGCGCGAATGATACCGGGCCGGGCCCGCTCCTGAGCTTACCTTCTACATTCTCCGCCAAGGCCAGGCACGCGACGCCTACCGAAGACAGCAGGCTCTCAGCGTCATTCCAGACCGCCGCGCCCAGCTCGACACCATCGCGGAGAGCTGTCGTGATAGTTCGGTTCGCCTCCGCGACCAGGACAGTCAGCGGCTTGGTGCCGTCGACGCCAGATTGCGAGAGGTGATATTCCACCCTGCGCAGCCGGCGGATGAGCAGCGACCAGAAATCGACGTGGTGCCGGTCATGGTTCTTCGCTCGCGCCTGCTTCAGGTCTCCCAGAACACGCACGATCTTATCAGCGGCGTCGATGACGTGTTCAGCGTCCGTAGACTCTCTCACGAGGAGCGACGCGTTGACGGCACTCACTCCCTCGCCGAACAGGTCGATCTCCACTGTGGAAAACGATGTTGTCCCTTCAGGCTAGTTTCGCCAAAGGTCACAACCGAATT
>JAAEQG010001004.1 GCA_024231775.1 bacterium | reverse complement strand
CGAGGCTGAAGCCAGGCGGGTGCCGTCGGGCGAGAAGGCCACCGACCAGACCGAGCTGTCATGGGTCCCGACCCGGGTGAATTCGCGGCCGTTCGCGGCGTCCCAAAGGCGGATCGTGCTGTCGCTCGAGCCCGACGCCAACTGGCGTCCGTCAGGCGACCAGAGGACGCTCCGAACCCAGTCGGTATGCCCTTCGCAGCGCTGAAGGAGGTTCCCGGTCGCGGAATCCCAGACATGAAGGGTTTGATCGTCGGAGCCCGAAACGATCCTGTGCCCGTCCGGGGACCAGGCGACGCTCCAGGCCCATTCGGTGTGCCCTTTGCAGCGCTGAAGGAGGTTCCCGGTCGCAGAATCCCAGACATGAAGGGTTCCGTCGGCGGAGCCCGAAACGATCCTGTGCCCGTTCGGGGACCAGGCGACGCAATTGACGACCCTGTTTTTGTGGCCGATGTACCGAAGCAGGAGATCTCCCGATTCGATGTTCCACACGCAGGCGTGCCATCCCAGGACCCTGAGGCGAGGCGAAGTCCGTCCGAAGACCAGGCAACACCAAGGACCGAGTTCCTGTGTTCGTCCCACCGCAAGAGAAGATCCCCGTTCGCGGCATCCCACACCCGAACGGTGTTGTCGTTGGACCCGGATGCCAGTCTGCGTCCATCCGGGGACCAAGCCACGCTCCGAACCCAATCCGTGTGGCCTTTCCCCTGCCAGAGAACCCGCCCTTTGAGAGTCAGCACATAGAAATTGCCGCCATCACTCCCCACTGCCAGCCGCGTCCCATCGGGAAACCACGCCAGGGTGTAGAGTGAACTGTCTCCGGGTTTCAGCACCCGAATCCGTCGACTTTGGGCGTCTGAGCTCATCCTAACCTTGCCGCGGCCCGTTCAT
>JAAEQG010001003.1 GCA_024231775.1 bacterium | reverse complement strand
CCGGGGGCGAGGCGCAGGCGGTTGTGGCCGATGTGACCCAGGAAGCGGACGTCGAGCGTCTGGTGCGCGAGGCGGTAGAGACGTTCGGCGGGATCGACGTGCTCGTCAACGCGGCCGGTATCCTCGCGGCGGGCACCATCGAGTCCACCACGCTGGACGAGTGGGATCGGATGATGAATGTGAACACGCGCGCCCCCTTTTACTTGATGCAGTGCGCGATGCCGCATCTGGTCGAACGCCAGGGGAACGTGGTGAACGTGTCGAGCGTGAATGGCATACGCTCCTTCCCTGGCGTTCTGGCGTACTGTGTCAGCAAGGCGGCGATGGAGCAGCTCACACACTGCGTCGCGCTAGAGATGGCGGGCCAGGGGGTGCGGATCAACGCCGTCAATCCGGGCGTCACCGTCACCCAGTTGCACCGCTCCGGGGGGATGGACGAGCAGGCGTACGCGGCGTTCCTGGAACACAGCAAGAGCACGCATCCATTGGGCCGCGCATTGGACCGCGTGGGACAGCCGGAAGAGGTGGCCGAACTGGTCTACTTTTTGGCCTCGCCGAGAGCGGGTTGGATCACGGGCGCTTCGCACCTGGTCGATGGCGGGCGCGGCCAGACTTGCGCCCGTTAACTGACAAATCTTGTTCTTGCGTTCATAGCCACCTGTAGGGGGTAAATTCACGTGCTTGCCCCGATT
>JAAEQG010001002.1 GCA_024231775.1 bacterium | reverse complement strand
CGCTTCGCAGGATTGAAAACCGCTTCGCGCGGTTGGCGCCCTCATCCTTGCCGATGCCGCCGGATCGGTGTTTCACCACAGACTGCTAGAGCTGCTCGCCTGGCCTCTGCAGCGTGTCCATTCGCCACCGGGCCAAGTGGTATTCGTTCATCGGATCCGGAGGGAAGGAATCGCAGTCGAGGGCGACTCCAGTATCCACGCACTTGCGGAACCACTCAAGGGCTTGGGAGGTGTTCTTGTCGAGCAGGCAGACTTCGGCTGCATAGTAGTAGCCCTCGCAGGCTCTCTCCGGGTGTTTCGTGCCCGCCCGGGCGACTAACTCCTCGGGTTTCAGTTCGCCGGCGAGGCAGAGGAAGATGCTCTCGAGCCAGCTTCCGGAGACCGCTCCGCCGCGAGCGCCTTCCAGGGCTTCGGTGGCTTGGCGCCTCATCTCAGCCGCAGCATCCGTTTGCCCTGCATCAGCCAGGCGCCGGGCCTGTTCGTCGAGTACCAGGAAGAGGCGTGCGCTGGCGTAGAAGGAGTTGCCCCGCTGGCTGATGAATGTGCGGTAGTCCTCAGCCGCATGGTCCAACCGGTTCAGGATCCAGTAGACGGTGGCGCGCTGATAGCGCTCCCAAGGCGCGCTGCCGTCCGCACGGACGCTCACATCGTAGTCGGCGAGTGCGCCAGGGTAGTCTCTCAAGCACAGGCGGACATGAGCCCGGCAACGCTGGGCCTCCAAGGCGGCGGGGCGCCGCAACAGGACCCGGCTGTATCGACCGGCGGCTTCATGATAGCGCCCTTGGGCGGCGAGGGTATGACCGGCGAACATCGTCCATTCTTCCGGGTGAGCACTGAGTCTGACGATCCGGTCGGCGGCCCGGAGTGCTCCGTCGAAGTCTCCTCTACGCAGACACAGATAGGCGCTTCGCTGCCACGCCAACTGGTGAAGGGGATCGCGCCGCAGCGCGTTCTCAACGTGGAGGCGGGCCTTGGATGCGTCCATGGTGGCGATTGAACGCATGTACCAGTCCTCTGCGCACTGGGGCACGACGGCTTCGGATTGGGCGGTTAGCTGGGCGGATCGAGGGTCCTGCATGGCGGAGTACATCTCCGCAAGCAACGCCGTGTAGGCCCAACCGTAGGTGCGCTCGCCGAGTCTGGGCTGAAGCAATCCGATGGCGTCGTTACAGAAGCTCTCGTCGCCCAGCTCTCGACCGGCCTGGAACATCACCTGACTCCGGGTGAGGTGGACGTCGGGAAGTTGTGGGAATCGTTCCGTCAGGGCCTGTGCGGGTCCGAGACAGCGCCTAGCCCGTCCGGCTTGCAGATCCCGCAGGACTCTCAGCACCTGTGATCGCGCCGCCGTAGCGTCGGTCGTCGAACGCCGGGTCTCGGTGCGGGTGTTCCACCAGGCACCGCCGGCCAAGCCGGCCGCGCCCAGGGCCAGGGCCGTGGTGGTCAGGGCGATAGGAATGCGGTGCCGGCGGACGGCTTTGCGCATGCGGTACAGAAGGTGCGGCGGTCTGGCCAGGATGGGCAGGTTTTGCAGGTAGCGGCGTAGGTCTCTTGCCATCTCCACCGCCGAGGCGTAGCGCTGCTCCCGGTCCTTCTCGAGAGCCTTGAGGACAATGGTCTGCAGCTCACGATTCACCCGCTTGGTCAGACCCGACGGCGGCGTGGGGGCTACCTCGAGGATGCGCTGAATGACTTGCGACGGATGTCCAGTCAGGTCGAATGGCATCGCTCCGGTCAGCGCCTTGAAGAGCATGACCCCAAGGGCGTAGACGTCGGTTCGCTCGTCGATCAACTCGGGGCAGCCGGCAGCCTGCTCGGGAGAGAGGTAGGCCAGCGTTCCCAACACCTGGCCCGGAGCCGACACGGTCATTGTCAAGGATGGGTCTTCGTGTCCGGCATCGACGGCCTTAGCCAGTCCGAAGTCCAGGATGCGCGGTTCGCCGTGGTCATCGATGAGGATATTGGCCGGCTTGAGATCGCGGTGGATGACACCGTGGTCGTGGGCGTGCTGGACCGCATGGCAGAGACGTTCGAAGAGTATGATCGTGTCGCGCACGGACGGCTGGGAGGTGGTGAGGTACTCGGCCATCGGTTTGCCGATGACCCGGTCCATGGCGAAGTAGCGCTGGCCGGAAGGCGATTCACCACTCTCCAGTAGCCGCACGATGTGATGGTGCTGCAACCGGGCAGCCAGATTCACCTCGCGGTCGAATCGTCCCCTGGCTGACCGCGAGGCAAACGGTCCGGCAAGCATGACCTTCAGGGCGACCGTCCGATCGGTGGAGAGTTGCAGTGCGTCGTACACCACGCCCATTCCACCGCGTCCGATCTCGCGGTTGATGCGGTATCCGGGGACGGAGTCCGCCGGGGGAAGCGGCGGACTCCAGGCGGTGCTCAACTCGGCGGACTCACGCTCCGCTGCGTCAATCAGGGCACGCTCGTGCTGGGGTGGTTTTCGTTCCCCACCTTGCTGTTGGTTCACTTTGCCAGCCTCTCGCGCACCGCCATTGATGCGTCTCGCGTCCGCGCGCCTCAAGCAGGATTCGTCAGGTAGTCCGTGGCGGATCCCAGGGCGCCACGCAGAAGCCGATGGGCTCGCGCGCGGAGCATGAATACAGCTCCCGTACTGCGGTCCATCGCTTCAGCCACGCGATCCACCGGGCATTCCTGTAGATCGTACATCTCCACCACTCGGCGGTATGAAGGGGGAAGTTCGGCGATGGCCTTCTCGATAGCTACGCGCGCCTCCCGCCGGGAAGCATGTCGGCTGGGCGTGGTGTGCGTACGTCCAAGCTGCTCGTATAAGTCGATGAACGAGTCGTCGCTCATACCGGACGCAACATTCTGACGGCCCCGGCCGCGCTTCTCAGCCTCCAGCATCCGCCGAGCGTCGATGAGATTGCGCTGGGCGATAGTGGTGATCCAGGTGACAAATGCATCTCCGCCCCGCGAGAAGAACTCGTGGATGTTCAGGAATGCATCTACGTAGGTTTGCTGGAGCACGTCATCGACGGAGAGGACGGATCGAAATCGCTGCGGGATGTCGCCTGCGATCCGGCGGCGCACCACCGGGCCGGCGCCCTCCAGCAACTCGACGAGCGCCGTGCGGTCCCCACGGGTGGCACGCTGGAGTCGGTCGTTGGCAGAGTCGAGAGCATCTCCGCACGATGATGGCCTGTTCCCCCTGTTCACGACCTGTCTCACTCCCGAGCCCCCGACCGGCTGAATCGAGCATAGCAGAAGACGGCGGGTGCTTCCAGTCCTACTTCAATCGAATCTGGGAATGTGTGAGAAAAGCGTGAGTAGCGCTGCGGTTTCACGTCCTTGCTCTTGTGGGGGGGGTATGCGTTCGTGGCAGAGGCCTTTCGGAACAGGTGCAGAATGCACAGGGATCTTCCTAGAACCAGTCGAGCGGATGCTTCCCACCTCCGTGGTCCATGGGAGCCTGGACGCAGGGCGGATGGGGTCTTCGTGGTCGATCACTGTTCCGCCGGCCGTGCGGCATTGGGGCGGTTGCTTGCTCTGGCCGGTCTGGAAGCGGTGTCGTTTCCCTCGATCCGCAAGTTCTCCCAGGCGTACGTGTCAGGGACGGGCGGCTGTCTCGTGTTCGTGGCATCTAGGGGCACGCTTGAGAGCTTCGATTTTCCTGACGCGCCGGACGCAAGCAGGATCCCAACGCTGTGCATTGTGCAGGCGGACGACGTGGAGGTTGCGACGGTGGTTCGGGCGATGAAAAGCGGCTGCGTCGAGTTTGTCGTGCAACCCTATGACGATGCGTACCTCCTCTCCCGAATCCGGAGTATCCTTCACCGTCACGCCCGGCACGAATCTGCACGGATGCGGCGTTCTGAGGCGGTGGCACGGCTGTCGGACCTGACGCCTCGGGAACGCGAGGTCCTAGAGAGGGTGCTGGACGGGGAGACCAGCAGGGAGATAGCTGCACGCCTGGGAGTCAGGACGAAGACCATCGAGTCCCATCGGACGAACATGATGAGAAGGGCCGCCGTGGCAAACCAGGTGGAGCTCATTCGCATCGCCCTGGCTGCCCAATCCGCCGATGAAGTCCACAGTCTGTTCACTGCTTGATCCCCATTCCTTCCTGGTGCGTCCTTTGCGCGGGGCGTGCGGTCCTTCGGGACCGTCCTGCTATAATGTTCAGCACGTCCAACCGTTCACCGGTGGCCGATTCAGTGATTGCTGAAGGTCCCCTCTGGCGGCAATCCGTTTCTGCAGAGGTAGGCTGACATGGACTCCACCACCTTGTCCGAGATCCACCGTGCTGCTGCGGAACTCACGACGGATTTTGTTTTTGCGCTTCGGGTGACCGACGACGGGCGCATGCGGGTGCAATGGGTTTCACCCGGAATCGCCGGCCTGACCGGATTCCCGGTCGAGGAAATGGGAGGGCCAGGGGGATGGGAGGGTCTGATCCCCGAAGAGGACCGCGTGGTCTTGGGCCACCGCAACGAGACGCTGCTCGGGGGTCAGACTGCGGTCTGCGAGTACCGCTTGGTCACCAGAACCGGGGAAGTCCGTTGGATGCGCGAAACCAGCAGGCCGATCCGGTCCGCACCCGGCGGTCCGGTCTCCGCCGTCTACGGAGCGGCGTGCGAGATCACCGATCACCGCCAAGAAGTGGAGGCGAGTCGGAGTTCTCAAGAGCGTCCACGATCCCATTTCGAGACACGAGCTTCCGAACTGATCACGGCGAATCGCCAGCTTCAACGCGAGCTCGAAGAGTGTCGTAGATTGGAAGCCGATCTGCTCCGGTTCAAGATCATTGCCGACGAGGCGAGCTACGGGATCGCGATCGCCGACCTGGAGGGCGTATTGCTGTACGTGAACGACGGCTTTGCACGCATGCACAACCATACGCCGGACGAACTGGTGGGTCGACATCTTTCGGTGTTCCACACCGACGAGCAACTCCCGCGGGTCAACGCTTTGCTTGATCGACTGAGGAAGGACGGCCTGGTCACCGTGGAGGAGGTGTGGCACAAACGTAGGGACGGAAGTGTCTTTCCGACACTGATGAACGCGAGTGTCATCGAAGGAGAGGACGGAGCCCCGTTGTTCCTGTCCGCCACCGCCATCGACATCACCGAGCACCGGCGCGCCGAGGAGGAGCTGCGGGTATCTCAACAGGAGCTGCAGGCCATCTACGACGGCGTGGTCGATGGCATACTCATCGCCGACGCCGAGACTGGAGCCCTGATTCGGGCCAACTCGGCGATGGGTGGCATGCTCGGTTATTCGGAAGGCGAGTTGCTGGGGATATCTGTCGCTGAGATTCTCCCGTCCGAGGACCGGGCTCGCTTATTGGCCGAGTTCGCCGAAGTCGCCGAAGGTAGACGGACGTTCGCATCCGAGGTGCCCGTCGCCTGCAAGGATCGGAACGTCCTCCTTGTGGATATCAGCGCCCGGCCGATCCGCTACCGGGGCCGCTCCTGTGTGATCGGATTCTTCCGGGACGTCACAGAGCGTAAGCGCGCCGAAGATGCCATCCGCGAGAGCGAGCGGCACCTGCGATCCGTACTCGACGGGCTCGGCCCCCATATTCTCGTGGGGGTGATGACTCCGGACGGCGTACTGATCGAGGCCAACGAGCCGGGCCTCAACATCGGCAACGTCAAACCGGAAGACGTCCTGGGCAAACCGTGCGAAGAGACCTACTGGTTCTGCCATTCGCCGGCTGTCCAGCAGAAGCTGCGGGATTCCATCCGTCGGGCTGCACAAGGCGAACCCTGTCGCTACGACATGGTAATCCGTGTGGGCGAGGACCGTTCTGCCGTCATT
>JAAEQG010001001.1 GCA_024231775.1 bacterium | reverse complement strand
CGTGGCCTCAGCCACGTTGCACCATCCGGGGTTAAAGGCGGGACTACTCCGGCTGGCAAGTATCGCCCCTCCAGGGCGCAGCGTTTCGTCTGTTCATCCGTGTTGATCCGCGGCCAAGTCCTCCCACGAGGCGCACCCAAGAACAAGCTCGACGTCGAATAGAGGAGGGCACCCGCTACGTGTAACGGGTGCCCTCCAAAGCGTTTGAAATGCCCGGCGGTTCGGCGAGCTAGTCCGGTCCTTCCAAGCCCGTTGCGAAGTCCGAGTAGTCCGCCAGATCGATCATCCCCGTGCCGTTGAGGTTACCCGGCTCGCACGAGCTGTCCGCGATCTGCCCGTAACACACCTGGAAACTGGCGAAATCCAACAGATCCACGTCACCATCGGGCTCGAAATCACCGTCGCCATACAGGATGCAAGTGTCGGCGCTTTCCTTGCACCAGTGCGTGCCCGCACAGGGATCGCTCCCGGTCTGACAATCGCCGTAGGCGTCGCACGTCTCCGCACCGTCGCAGAACACCGTGTTGTCACACGCGCCGTCCGACGTACACTCGCAGGCTGGGCAGGGACCACCGCAGTCGATGCGGTCCTCCCCCTGGTTCAGGAGATCGTCAGAACAGGTTGGACCCTGCGAACAATCGAAGACCTCAACCAGCAGCGCGTCCAAACCGCACTCGATCAGGCTGGCGTTGCCCAGATCGCTCGCCGAGAAACGCAGGCGGATCGTAGCGCTGGCCTCAACCTCCAGCCCCGCGCCGACTTCCAGGGAATCCGTTCGCCAGGCCACCTGCGGGTCCACATAGGTGCGCAGCAGCGCCCAGTTCGTGCTCCCCGCATTGGTGGCTACTTCCACAGTGAGTGAGTCGTCATCGATCACCCCCGGGCCACTGTCCAGCCAGTAGTCGAAGGTGATAAGTCCACCGTCCGACAGATCATACAGCAGCGAGGTGAGGATCGTGGTCCCACCGTCCACGTCACTGTTGCAGTCCGTTTGGGTGCTGTTGTCGGTGAGCCAGCACTGCCCCGATCCGTCGGAATCACTCGGCGGATCTCCACGATCACAGTCTACGGGTACACCGCGCGTCCAATCTCCATCACCAGGACTGCCGGTCACCGTCCAGCCCGCATCGCCCTCGAAGTTATCGTCGACCAGCACCATGAGCGTTCCGACCCGGGCACTGTGTGTGGATGTAGGAGCATCTTCAGGTGAGTAGACCGTGGAGCCCCCGTCGCCCTCGGCGCTGAAGTAGTACTCGGGACTGTCGCTGCAGTCTGCCGCAGGCAGGGTCGCCTGATATAGATCGCCGCCCAGCGGGGAGACAGTCGCGGTCAGGTAGCTCCCACCGTCAAGGCGGTAGTGCAGTGTTCCCGTACCGGGGACATACACCTCACTCCCATCCTGGATCCTGACGGTAATGTCCGTCGGCAAACCGGGATCCAGCGTAGCCGGCAAGCCGCTCGGGAAACTCAGGCCCAGACCAGCCACCAACTCCGGACAATCGATACCATGATCCGCGAAGCCTGCACATATTTCCGCCCGATGTGGCGTGCCGTTCCCGATGTTGGCGTCATCGTCATCCAGCGTAAGGAAGTCGATGGGAATCTGGGCGTCGATACTCGTGCCAGTGTGCAACAGAATCGAGTTTATCACGATGCTGGAGAGGATTTCGAGGTAGTCGACCGGTTCGGTAACGACCAATTCGTTGCGGATGCTCCAGACACACCCGGAGAGCAACTGCCCGCAATCGTGCGACTCGCTGCCGCAGGTCGAGCATCCGGAGGCCAGGTACTGGCAGTCGTTGTCCGCGGTGCGGAGACCCGAGTTACAGTTGCCGGAGAATCCGTACCCCAGGTTCGGATCGTCCACCGGGAGCATACTGAAGCAGTCGGCCATGCCCTCGCCGTACTCGCCCTGCCCGCTACCGGTGAAGTCGATGCAATGGTGGCCGTACTCGTGGTTCAGCACACTTTGCCACGCGGTATTCGGGCATCCCCCACCCGGCTGACAGAAGTTAATGGATCCATCCGAGCCGTCCGACCAGGCATTGCAGGGGCAGTAGAAGTCGGTTCGATTCACGATCGTGGGGACCCCGGTTTCCGTTACCACCCCGGGGAAGGACGGATTCTGCACGAGTATCCAGTCGCGACACTGGTTGCCGGAGACATAGATGTTGACCTGGGCCAGCACGAGATCGTCGGTGTTGAGCTCATTGTGCGTAAAATCGACCGGACCCGGCGGGGTCACGCTCTGGGACAAGGTTTCCTCCGAACCCGCGCGGTTCTCCACCGCGAAGTAAAGGCCGTCCACATACGAGCGGACAGTGACCGCAGAGCTGCCGGCGTTAGGAATGGTGAAGTTACCGTCTCCATCAGCATAGACGCTGCTACCGCCTTGGATGTCCACCCTGGCCCACGGATAAGGGAAGAGAATCTCCTCCGTACAGATATTGGCTTTGGCACCCGGGGTCGCCATGGCGTCGATGCTGCCGGTTACATCGACAAAGTGGATCAGGGTCTCCCGGTGGAGAATCTCCCCCGTGGAGGCGTCAGCCACATAGCGCCAAGCCTCGTATCCCTGGTCAGTGCGCGTGTTCTTGCCGGTAAAGGTGAGCGCCAGCCTTGGCTCGGCGACGCCGTCCTCCGTGCCGGCCCAGATCACCGTTTCCGCCTCGGAGAAGATCTCCATGCCCGTGTTGGCCTGCACCGTAGCGGCGCCGCGGCTGACCGTCGCCTCGGCGTTGAAGTCGCCGAGATCGCGGAGCGTGGAAACCGCGAGCACGACGGGGTGGTCCGTCTGGTTCGCGACCAGCACCCGCAACTCCGACCGAAACACCGGGATGCCGTCCTGGTGCTGGGAGTAGTAGACCAGGGTGAACTTGTACTCCCCGGTCTCGTGATCGTACATCACCGGCTGAGTGTAAACGTCCTCCTGCAGCGTGCTTCCGGCAACCAAGTCCGCCGAGGATACGCCGAACACCTCCACATGATCAGCCACGAAGCGGTCGGTCGCTTCTGTGGCGGTGATGCCCTGGCCGATAGCCCGGCCGTACAGGCGAGTCACCCGTTCCCCGGTCCAGTGCGCCTGCACGCCCGGCTGAACCTCCTGCAACCGCTGGAAAGCCGCCTTCTGGTTGAAGGTGTCGGCCTCGCCGCCCACAGCTCCACCGACGAGCGCCAGAACCAGAAACGCGCTGACCAGAACCCTGCATCCGTTCATGCCCATGCCCTTTCAATACGTTCATGTACTAAAGTACAGACGGAGCCGTTTCTCCTCCGAAGGCGTTGGAGCACGGCGCTGAGTCCGCGCTCCACCGTCGCAACCGAAGCGCATTATAGCAGAGCGATCCCACCGGACGCACACCCCTAGAACCGGATTCGCCTCCGCTGCGGAGGATGTTTACAGTCCGAATGGCATCCGTACAGTGTGTCGCAAAGTCTCCCGGCGGATGCGTCCGGATGGGTGGTATCGGTGGTGCGGACGGCGCGCGGACGAGATAGAGAAAGTGGCGAAGTGGGCTGGTAAGCCGAATCCTGTTCGCTCCCCGAAGGGGGCGGGCGATCATTCATCTAGGCCGACGGTCGCCCGCCGGCTCGTGCACCCTACCCGCAGCCATCGGTCGCAAGCGACCGTCGAGACGGGCCGCCTCTTGCTGCTTACTTGGGCTTGCTGGCGGTGGGGTTTACCCTGCCGCAACCGTCACCGGCTGCGCGGTGCGCTCTTACCGCACCATTTCACCCTTACCGGATGCGACTCGCGTCGCAGCTTAGGCGGTGTGTTTTCTGTGGCACTTTCCCTCGGCTCGCGCCGGGTTGGCGTTACCAACCACCGTGCCCTGCCCAGTTCGGACTTTCCTCATCCCCGACGGCAGTCCCCAAGGAGACCCCCGCCGGAAACGCGATCACCCCCGCCCACTTCGCCGGGGTCATCATAACACGCCATCGCGCGCCCATCCATAGCACCGTGAGGGCGTTGTGCGGGGGGCCGTATTCACTTGTCAAAGAGCCGGACAAGGATGCCGGCTCGGCTGCCTCACGAAGAGGGCCACACGGCTTCTACTCGTCCTGGGACCACACCGGCTCGCTCAAGCAGGAACCTCCGGTGTTCCGCTACCATGAGTACATGGCGCGCGATCGGGAAGGTGGGCTTCTTGCGCGATCACGCAGTTCTTGCGGTCTGAGGCGGGGTTTCTCGTGGGCCGCGCGGATTCGGATGGCGGGTTGGGCGTGCTGCCGTCGCCAACCCTTTGCCACGCAAAGGACGGGGCACCTGCGCAGCGGTCAGACGTTTACGGTTGACTATCAGCCGGAAGGACCCGGGTGGGCATCGTCCGCGGGCAATCGCGCTGCCGTGTGTCAACCACCAGCAGCTCATCGCCCACCGAAAGAACTCCGCTTAACGGTCTTCACGGACCCGGGTTCAGAGTTTCGAGTCTCGGAACAGAGTTGTCACCCGCCGCGCGATTCCTTCCCCCACCCCTGCAAGGGGTGGGGCACCCGGCGCCGCCTCGCGATGGCCATGGCCCGCGGCGTTTGGCGTCATTCCTCGGCCTGCGAGACGCAGGCCGCTGCACTGGCCGGTGGGACAGACACTACCTTCTGGAGACGGCACTAGTGCGCCTTGGAGAGCTCCTTCTCTTGGGCCTGCTTGCGCCTGGCATCAGCCACCATGCGGGCGACCAGTTCCGGACTCACTCTCCCGCCGGCATCCTTACGGGTACCGGACCCACCCGAGGCCCGGGCAGGGTCAGTACCGGTGGCGGGCGGTTTGCGCGATGAACCGGCGACCGAGGGTTCGCGCTCGCCACCAGGCGGAAGGAGTCCGCCGTCAGAGGGAGCGGTAGCTCCCAGATCAGCCCGTTTGGGCGGTTCAGCCAGACTATACAGCTTGGCTGGTGGATGGGTCTGCCCGATCGACGGAGCTTGGTGTACGGTGCTCTCCAGGCGCTTCTGCACGTGAACGGCTTCGCCTACCCACTGCTGGAGCGTGGAAGTCATCTGCGAGAGCTTCTCGATCTTCTGCGTGATCTGCTCGATCTTCTGGGTGGCGCCCAGGCTGGTTTGGGACAGTCCGCCGAAGACCGTCTTGACGGCTCGACAGTCGATGGTCAATTGAAGAGCCTGCTGCTTGGCTTCGCAGACCACGGTCTGCGGTTTGGTGAGCAAGCCGTTAATCTCGGCCCGGAGTGCATCCGCAGCTATCTGGGCATGCTGGACGGTGGTCTCCAGGGCATCGTTCCGCTGGGTCAGTTGTTCGAGGGTCTGCTGGTTGGCTT
>JAAEQG010001000.1 GCA_024231775.1 bacterium | reverse complement strand
TGCTGTAGCACAGACGGTTTGCAGAGCGGCCCTGCCGGATTGCGCGACTCCGTCCCCCACCCCGAGATCCGCCGGGGCGGATCAACGAGATGGGGCACCCGCACCTGCGTGCCGAGTATGCGCGGGCAAACGAGTTTGCCCATGTCACCCGCCGGGGGTGACCCGTCGCTTGCGCTCGGGGCTCTGATTGGGGGGCACCTGTGCATCCTTGCGCGAGAACTTGCCAGAATGCGTACTACGTGGCGGAGGTTGCTTTGCCGTTGGTCTGGCCTAGCTGGCTCTCCAGTTCGTCCATTAGCCGGCGTATGGGGGCGTGCTTCTCTCCCGCGGGGGTCATCCAGCGGGCGGTCCCATCTTCCTTGACGAGCTTGGCGATGCGTCGGTTTGCCAGGATCACGGTCGAGTGGTTCTTGTTGCCCATGTGCCGCCCGATCTCCGGGTAGCTCATGTTGGTGAACTTGCGGGCCATGTGCATGACGATTCCGCGGGCCAGGGCGATGGTCCGGGTCTTTCGTGAGGTGTGTAAATCAGCCGGGGCCAGCCCGAAGTAGATCGAGACGATGGCTTCGATGTTCGACAGGTGCAGCACGGGCAGGGTGTGCTGGACCAGGTCACGTACGGCACTCTCCGCTAGCGCGGGGGTGATGGCTTGGTTGGAGACATCAGCCAAAGCGACCAGCTTGAGCAGGACGCCGTTGAGCTCGCGCACATTGGACGAGAATCGCTCGGCCACATACTCGATCACGTCCTCGGGGATTTCCCGATGCATGCGCTGGGCGTGCTGGCGGAGAATGCCGACGCGGAGCGACCGGTCAGGGGGGTCGATCTTGACGACCATGCCGGAGACGAAGCGGTTGACCAGAGACTCCGAAAGGTGGCCGATCAGTTTGGGGTGGGCGTCGGACGCCATCACCACTTGTTTGCCCTGTCCGGCTACGGCGTTGAAGGTGTGCAGGAACTCTTCCTGGGTGGCTCGCTTGTTGGCCAGGAAGTGAATGTCGTCGATGACCAGAACGTCCACCGGCCGATAGCGATGGCGGAAGGAGTCGCGTTCGCCGGATTTCACCGCGTACACGAACTGATTGGTGAAGTCCTCTCCGGTGACGCAGACGCAGGTCAGCTCGGGGCGCTGGTCGCGGAGGTGGTTGCAGATGGCGTGCAGCAGGTGGGTCTTGCCCAGCCCGCATCCGCCATGAATGAAGAGCGGGTTGTACTGCCGCGAGGGCTCATCCGCGACGGTGCGGGCGGTTGAGTGCGCTAAGCGGTTCGAGTCGCCCAGGACGAAATCGTCAAAGCGGCCGCGCAGCCTCGGACCCGTCGGCGGAGCGCCGCGACGCTTGTGCTGACGGGCGACGCGCTCGGGATTGTTAGCCACGTAATCGACCTGTGAATCCGGTTGTTTCTTACGCAATGAACGGGCCAGTTCCGCGTCGATTCCGAAAGCGACCTCCATGGGGCGTCCGGTGATTTCCTCGGCGACCTCCTGGATAGTCTCGGAGAAGTGACTCTCGATCCAGCCGCCGATGAACTGGTTGGGAACCGCGACCTTGACGAAGTCGTCCGCGAAGGTGAAACGGGTAGCGTTCTTGAACCAGACCTTGAACCGCTGCGGGCCGACTCGTTCTGCAATCAGGTTCTCGAGCTGTCCGGCTGGGTCCATAGTACAAGTCGTCACCGCAAGCTCCTTCTGCAGCCACGCGGGATCTCATGATCCGAGAGTGTTTTGAAAGTTGGCACTACGTCGGCAGGACCGCGACCTGCCCGTCCCCGCCCATGACTCATCAAGCGTCAAGGACCGTATCGAATGTACCACCCTCTGCGCGCACCGTCAACACAAAACAGGCTACAGAATTATCAACACGATGCTGTTTCCAACCATGTAAGTAGTTAGGCATCTGTTTTTTTTTCTATGCACCGGTTACCCACGGGATTGTGAGCGATTGTGGACAGAGTGTGGACAAATCAAGAGGCGCTGCGGTCGCTCAGGCCGAGCCGGTTTGGCGCAAGGGAGGTGAGGTGCGGAACGCCTGTGTAGGTTGCGTGCGTTGTGGGAGGCGACCATGGAAACTGGCGCACAACTAGCTTGCGGAGAAGAGCTTAGCTCGGGCGCGTGGCGATCCAGGCCCGTCGGCGTTCGGTCTCGACGAATCCCCACTTGCGATACAGGCGCCGGGCGGGGTCGTTGGTGCTATCGACCGCCAGAGTCAGCCCGGAGAATCCGCGAGCGTCGATCTGCCTAGTGCCATGGTTCAGTAGGGCGTCGGCGATGCCCTGACGGCGGTATTCCGCGGAAACGCCCATGTACGCGACTTCGACCGCCGGGCGGCTATGCAGCGGGGCGAGCAGGAGGACACCGGCTGGGGCGCCGTCGTGCCGGGCGAGGAACCACAAGTCCGGATCGAACAATCCGGTCGCCCGGTGGCCGTCGAGTACGTCTTCGGTGCTGCGGATTCCGGCCAGGCCGGGGCAGTCCTGACTGTTCGCGTAGGTGGACTCCAGGGCCTGGAGAAACGCGTCGTGCCGATCGGGTGAGTAGGATACAAAGGTGAACGGATGATGCTGGGGCATCGACGGGGTGGCGGCGTCCGCGGACCGATCCGCGTAAACGAGCTCCGCCAGGAAACGGAACCCCGCCCGGGACAGAGTATCTTCCAGGGCAGTTTCGTTCGGGGCGGCCATGGATTGGAGGAGGACGATGCCACGCGACCACGCCTGCTCCTGTAGCTCGCGGAGCATCTCGACCGATACGTCGAGGCGTGAGCGGTTGCGGCGCTCCGGGCTGAGGTGGACAATCGCACTGCGTCCGGGAGACTCGATCGCCAGGGCGGCGCCCTTCAGCAACTCTCGCTCGTACGCCGCCACGAGCAGATCGAGGTTCATCCCCTGGGCGCCGGCCACTTCACGCAGGATGCGAATGCGCCGGTCCACGGAGTCGTCGGCGCGGGGGTCTCCCGCGAGGATCATGCGCAGGGCGCTGTCGCGTGCGGTGCTGTTGGGGGACAGTAGCGCGACGGTCAGACCACTACCGCTGGGGTGTTCGGCTGCCATGCGCCCCATTCTATGGAGTGGGGTGGAAGAGACAAACCGGGTTGCATGCGGACCTGTCCGATCTATAATCGCCGTCCGAATCGGCTTTACGAGTATCTCCGCCATGAGTGACAGGAGGCTTCAAACCGTTCGGTTCATTGGCGTGCGGCTGGCGGTCGCGGGCGCCTGTGTGATTGGCGTGGGATGCCGGTCAAGCGGCGGCGGAGCGCGAGCGCGTCTGGAGTCTCCCGATCCGGCGGATCGAGCCCGGGCGATCGTTGAGCTGGCCAATCACCATGATGAGGGTGCGGTTCCGGCGCTGATCGATCGCCTGGACGATGAGGATGAAGCCGTTCGTTTTTTTGCGATATTGGCGTTGGAGCGTCTGACCGGTAGCCGTCATGGTTACGATTACGCTGCGGATGCTGGACACCGAAGGGCAGCGGTGGAGCGTTGGCGGGTCCGGTCCGGTGGCGATGGAGGCGCAGAGGCGTCGGGGTTCTAGCGGAGCGTAGGCTTGGCAAAGAGCATCGTAGGGGAATCGGTAGAGCTGCATATCGCGGCGAACCCGGAGGAACTACCCGGCGTGCGCGCGGCGCTGGAGGCCTTCCTGGCGGACGTCACGTTCACGCTCGCGGAGCGCGCCCGCATTGTTCTGGCGGTGGACGAAGCGGTGGCTAACGTGATTCGCCATGGGTATGGCGGGACGTGTACCCAGCCGATAGACATCACGTTGTGCCGGATCGAGGAGGGGGGGCGGTCGGGGATGCGGGTTACCATCCGCGACTTTGGTCGACAGGTGGATCCGGAGGCGATCTGTGGTCGCGATCTGGACGACGTGCGGCCCGGTGGACTGGGGGTGCATATCATGCGCACGGTGATGGATGAGGTGGAGTACGATTGCGCGGAAGACGGCGGGATGCGGGTTACGCTGACCAAATGGACGAAACCATGAGTAGTGTGGTGAAAGATGTCCGTCGGGCGGGCGAGGCGGTGATTGTGGCGGCGCAGGGTGAGATCGATTTGCGCTGTTCACCTGACTTCCACCGTGCTCTGGCCAAGGTGAGCGAGGAACGTCCGCCGATCCTGATCGTCAACCTGGGCGAGGTGACCTACATGGACTCGTCCGGGGTGGGGACGCTGGTGGAGATCTTCCGCCGAACCAAGGAATACGGTGGGCACATGGTTCTGGTGGGACTGACGGAACGGGTGCTGAGCGTCTTCGAGATCACCAAGCTGGATCGCTTCTTTACAATTAAGGCCAGTGAAGCGGAAGCGCTCGACGCGGTTCCGGGGAGTGACTGACGCATGGGCGAGAGCGGTCCCAACCCGGCGTCGGACGCCGCGGGTCCGGCCCGGGCTTCTCACTTACGCAAAGCGGTGTCGGGCGTAGGGGACGCCGCGGCTGAAGGTATGGACCAGGCGGCGGCGCGGGTGCGTTTCGTGGGGGGAGCTTCCGCACTGTTTGGCGAGTCGTGCAAGTGGTGTGCGCGCGGTCTGGTCGTTCCCGGGCAGCGGGTGGGTTTCCGTGCGGTCGCGGAGCAGGCGGTCCGCGTGGGGGTTCAGGCGATACCGATCGTCGCGATCGTGCAGGTCTTTATCGGGGTCATTCTGGCTTTGCAGATGGCTCCGACGTTGGAGGAGTATGGCCAGTTGGAGCGGGTGGCGGACGTGGTGGGGATCGCCATCTTCCGGGAGCTGGGTCCGTTGATCACCGCGATTGTGCTGAGCGGATTCGCCGGGGCTTCGATCGCCGCGGAACTTGGGGCTATGGTCGAGTCTGAAGAGATCAAGGCTTTGCGGGCCCACGCGCTCAATCCGATTCGCTTTCTGGTGATCCCCCGTTTTCTGGCGACGGTGGTGATGCTAGTCGCGTTGGCAGTTCTGGCTGACGTGATCGGGGTGTTCGGCGGGTTTGCGACCAGTGTGTTGGTATTGGGCGTGCCGGCGAATGCCTATCTCAACGCGACCCAGGACGCCCTGCTGTTGAAGGACTTCCTCACCGGTCTGTTCAAGGCGGGAGTGTTCGGGGTGTTGATCTCGATGATCGCCTGCTACGAAGGCCTCAACGTTACCGGAGGGGCAGTGGGTGTGGGCCGGGCGACAACCGCGACGGTGGTGAAGTCCATTGTCGCTCTGATCGCCACGGATGCGGCGTTCACCGCCATCTTCTATGCGCTGGAATTGTAGCGCCGGGGTTTCTGAGGATGTCTCCACCCGAAACCGTCATCTCGGTGCGTGATCTGGTGAAGTCTTTCGAGACGGGTCGCGGCGGGTCGGTGCGGGTGCTGGACGGAGTCAGCTTCGAGGTCTACCGGGGGGAGACTCTGGTGATCATGGGGGGAAGCGGCTGCGGAAAGAGTACACTGTTAAACTGCCTAATTGGTGAGTACGAGGTCGACCTGGGGGAGATCGACTACCACACCAAGGAGATGTCCGCCGCGGTCAACATCGTGGGGATGGGGGAGACGGAACTGAATCTAATCCGCAAGCGCATCGGGATCCTGTTTCAGAGCGGGGCGTTGTTCAATTCGCTGACCGTGGCGGAGAACGTCGCCCTTCCCCTGCAGGAGCACTCGTATGTGGAGCGGTCGATCATCGACATCGTGGTCACCCTCAAGCTGCAGCAGGTCAAGATGCTGGAACATCGCGGCAAGTATCCGGGGCAGTTGTCCGGCGGGCAGAAGAAGCGGGCCGGGCTGGCCCGGGCTACGGCGCTGGATCCGGAGATCCTCTTTTACGACGAACCGTCCGCCGGGTTGGACCCGGTGACCTCGACGGCGATCGACGAATTGATGATGGATTTGTCCAAGAAGCTTCAGGTGACCAGCGTGGTGGTTACGCACGAGATGGACTCGGCGTTTCGCATCGCGGATCGGATGGTTATGCTGGAGCGTGGCCGGGTGCTGAAGCTGGGGGCGCGGGCCGAGTTTGAAGCACTGCGGGACGCGTCCGCTGATGACTTAACTACGGAGGCTGAGCGCCTGATCCACCAGTTTCTCAACGGGTCCGGAACGGGTCCGCTCACCGACGCTGAGGGTATGAGCGAGTTTGAGAAGCTGATTGTGGGCGGCGGTTGAGGGCGCTAGGTGGAAAGCTGACCGCTGACCGCTTCCGCCCGGACCGGGTAAGCAGCCTGCATCTGTCTTGAAGGGAACGCGACTGACCATGGCGAAAGCGCACGACAGTTTTCGGCTGGGGATCACCGTAATCGTGATCTTCGTGTTGTTCATCGCGGTGGTGCTCTGGATCGGATCGGGGTGGGAGCGGGGGCGCAAGGTGGAGTTCGTGGCCCGGTTTCCGCACACCTTGAACCTGCCGCTGCTCGAGGAGGGCGTGGAGGTCATCGGTTTCGGGCAGGTGATCGGCCGGGTGACCGAGTTGGGCCGCGCGGAGGATCTGCATCCCCTGCAGCCCGGCGGTGAGCCCACTCTGTTCCTCGAGGTCCGCGGGGTGGTGGATGCCTCCGCTGGTCTGCGCCGCGATTGTCGCATGGTGGCGGAGGGACCGGTGCTGGGCGGAAGGGGGCACCTGCGGGTGACCCATCGTGGACGCAGTTCGGACCCGCTTGACCCCAGCCAGCCGATCTACGGGGGGGCGGGCGGTTTTGCCGCCGCTCTGGAGTTGATCGCCAACGAGATCGACGCGGGCAACCCGGAGAGTCTGATCGCCGCGGTCAAGCTGCAGTTGAACCCCGAAGACGCCGCTTCGCTGATCTGGAAGGTCCATCGCTCGATGGATGATCTCAACGCCCTGACCGGGGTCGTCGCCACGCAGATGAATCCGCAGAAGAAAGGCGCTTTAATCGCCAAGATCGGCGCCATCCTGGACAACCTCAACCTGGCGACGGGGCATTTGCGTGCGCAGTTGACTCCGGGAGCGGAGGACGTGTTGATCGGCAAGGTGCAACGCGCTCTTGACTCGGTCAATCAGGGGCTGGCGGATGCGGTTGCCATGCTGGAGGAGAACCGGCCACGGGTGTCCAACACCCTGGCCAGCATCGAGCACGCCAGTGCGACGGTGGACACCCGGATTGCTGATTCCATCGCCGACGAGCTGGACACGGCCAACTCTCAAAGCTTGCTGTCTCGGGTGCATCGGTCCTTCGGTCGCGTCGAGCAGTCTTTGGAAGACCTGACCGTAATCACCGACAAAACTCGCGGGGTCATCGTGCTCAACGAGGTCCGGATCAACCGCCTGCTCGCCAACGTAAAGGAGGCCAGCGTCCATATGAAAGCGGCGGCGGAGGATCTGCGGCGCAAGCCCTGGCGGCTGCTGTATCGGCCCGAGCCCGGAGAGAGTCGGGAGGCGGACATCCTGGACGCGGCTCGCGCGTTCTCCGAGGCGGCGGGTCGGCTGGACGACTCGGCGAGTCAGCTTCAGGCCCTGCTGGCTGGTCAGGGCGATGGGGTGGCGGTTGATGATCCCGAGTTGGCGGCGCTGCGGGCGGAGTTGCTCGAGAGCTTCGAACGGTTCCAAACGGCGGAACGCACCTTGTGGGATCAATTGGGCGGATCGTAGGGCGGCGGGGTCAGCAAGATGTCGGGGAGCAAGGGGGCAACCGCTTCGGGAATCAGCGACGCCGTGCTCGCGTGCGGCGCGTCCGAGCGGTGGTGGGTGGCCCACACCCGACCGCGAGCGGAGAAGGCGCTGGCAGCGGACCTCTTGCGCCTGGACGTGTCCTGCTATCTTCCACTCTACCTGCGCACCACACGAAGTCGCCGAACCCAGCGCTTGTCCCGATCGATGGTTCCGGTGTTCAGCGGATACCTGTTTTTCGTCGCCAATCCCGATCAGCGTCGGCTGGCCCTTAGGACCAACCGCATCGTCTCCGTGCTGAACGTGTCCGATCAGGAGCGACTGGTGGCGGAGCTGCGCCAGATTCAGCGTGTGCTCGCGGCGGATTCGGCGTTCACCCGGCATGGGCAGATCGAGGTAGGACGCTGGGTGCGGATCGTCGAGGGGCCGCTTGCGGGGGTCGAGGGCGTGGTCGCCAGTCACCGTTCCGCCAAGCGCCTGTTTCTGAATGTGGAGGCCCTCGGGCAATCCATCACCGTGGAGATCTCCCCCGACTCGGTGGAACCCATCGAACCTCCGTCCCGCCTCCATCCGCGAGTCCGTCAGAGTTGAAGCCAATCCGCACGTCGGTTCGACGAATGGTCGCCCGACGCTTGCCTATTCCCCCATTGCGGGCGTAATGAGCAACTGAGCATCTTCTATCCGGCCGCTGAGCGGTGCTGGTGCGGCGAGCTTGCTGTTTGCCTTATCGGTCGCTGCAATTATCCTGCGCTCGCCAGATTAGCCCTTGACGGGGTCGGAGGGGTATTCTAGGGTAGACATGCATGGCGCTTGGGGCTTTCCGATTGTGAACCCCAGGAGGCGATGGCAAGACCCGGGGCGCTCGGAACCGACGGTTCATTGCGGCAGCGCAGCCCGGGTGAGGCGAGGCTAGCCTTGAGAAAGCGCGGCGGCCTAGTGGGTCTGGGACGGGAAAAGCGTTGGGGAACGTCAGTGCTCGGATAGTCCCACTAAGCAAGCCCGGGTGCTTTCCGATGCAGGGGAATGAAGCGGTAGCGGGCGGACTCTGGACCGATCTCACTCGGTCGAGAGTTCAGCCCGCGTACTTATGCGCTCTCGGAGTGAGTGGGCGTATCCGCCCAGGGCAGGAGCACCAGCTTGCCGCGGACCCGGCGCTGCTCCATGTACTCATGGGCCCGAGCGACCGCCGCTAGCGGAAAAGTGCGGTCGAGGATCGGACGGAGTGCGCCCTCCCGCACCAGGGACAGACCGAAGCGCAATTCCTCCATGCTCCCCATCATCGAACCGTGTACGCTGAGTTGGCGAAACAGCAGGTCGAGGAGGTTTATCCGGGCGTGCATTCCGCCGACGGCGCCGAAATTGACCAGCGTTCCACCCCGGCGGAGGCAGCGCAGGTTGTCGGTGAAGACCTCTCCGCCGACGTTATCGATAACCACATCGACCCCGCGTCCATGGGTCCACTGAAGCACTCGCTCGGCGAACTCCTCCTGACGGTGGTTTACCACCAGATCGGCGCCGACTTGCTCCGCGGTGGCGAGCTTGTCCGGCGCACCGACGGTGGTGGCTACGCGCCCGCCCAGAGCCTTGGCTACCTGAATGCACATGCTCCCGCTGCCGGAGGCGCCGGCTTGCACCAGGACAGTGGTTCCCCGGGTGACTCGGCCTACGGTGCGCACCGCATGCACGGCGGTGACCAGGACCAGCGGGAGGCAGGCGGTTTCTTCCGGTGTCAGGCCAGTGGTATCAGCGATCACGAAACGCGCCGGTACGCTTGCGTACTGCGCGTACCCGCCCCAGAACCGCGTTCCGGTTACGGCGTAGGAGGAGGCGAAGTTCTCCGGTTGGAAGTCCCACTCGTGTCTGTTGGTGGGAAAGCCCGGGGCGACGATGACCCGCTGCCCCACGGTGCACGTATCGACCTTGGCCCCGAGGGCTTCGATCGTGCCGGAGATGTCCGCACCCATGACGTGCGGGAAAGTGATCTCCCGGGTGATGGCTCCCATACGCAGATAGGTGTCGTATCGATTGATCCCACACGCCAGGACCTTGATGAGCACGTGGTCCGCGGGTGGGGTGGGTGTGTCGACCTCGACATGCTCAAATACGTCCGCTTCGCCGAAACGTTTGATCACCGCAGCTTTCATCAGTCCATCCTCCGGTTTGGGCGCTCCATCTGGATCGCCGGTGCTGTACCCCACCTCGAGATCCGTCCGGAGGTCGGATCAACGAGATGGGCCACCCGTCCGTACACCTGATGGGCTCCCACCGCTGAAGCGATGGGGCACGTGCGCCGAGCGCGGGCCTTAGTCGGGGAGGTCCGGGGTGGGGATGTCCACGTCTCGGGCGAGGAGCAGAGGGCCGATCTCCGCCTCGACCGCCTCGAGGATGGAGCAGTCCTCGACCATGCAGCGAATATCCTCTATGTCGGGGTACAGGACGCGATCGTCGATCAGTCGAGGGACTTTGGACCGGATGATATCGTAGGCGACGGCGGCGCCCTTACCCGGGCGCCGACCCTCGTGGAAGTCGACGGCTTGGGCGGCGCACATCATCTCGATGGCCAGCACGGTGCGGACGTTCTTGAGGATCTCGGTACACTTGCGCACGGCGATCGGGCCCATGCTGACGTGGTCTTCCTGGTCGGCGGATACGCTGATCGAGTCCACCGAGGCGGGGTGGGAGAGCACCTTGTTCTCGGAGACGAGGGCGGCGGCGGTGTACTGGGCGACCATCAGGCCGGAGTTAAGTCCCTTACCTTCGACGAGGAAATCGGGCAGGCCCGAAAGGACGGGGTTCAACATTCGATTGGTGTGGCGCTCGGAGAGGTTGGCCACCTCGGACATGGCGATGCAGAGGAAGTCCATGACCATGCCCACGCCCTGGCCATGGAAGTTGCCCGCAGCGTAGAACTCGTCATCCTCGGCGAAGAACAGCGGATTGTCCGCCGCGGAGTTGGCTTCGATGCTGACCACCCGGCGCACGTGTTCGAGCGTTTCGAAGGACGGTCCGAGGATCTGCGGCGTGCAGCGCATGCTGTAACCGTCCTGCACGCGTCCGGTGCGGTTGGCCATGATCTCGCTATCGGCGAACAACCGCAGCAGATTGGCAGCCACCGCGTTCTGCCCGGAGTGGGGGCGCACGCGATGCACCGGAGCGTGGAAGGGGCGTTCGACGGCGCGGAGGGCGTCGAGGGCCATCGCGCTGGCGATGAGCGCGTTCTTCAGGACGCGTTCCGCGTCGTAGGTCAGCAACGCCGCCCCGGCGGTCATCACCTGGGAACCGTTGATTAGTCCGAGGCCTTCCTTGAAGGTCAGATCGGTCGGTTTGACGCCGGCGCGCTTCATCGCTTCCGCTCCGGTCATCAGCTCGCCCCGGTAGAACGCACGCCCCTCGCCAAGGGCGACCTCCGCGAACTGGGAGAGGGGGGACAGATCGCCGCTGGTACCCACCGACCCCTTCTCGTTGATGTAGGGGACGACGCCCCGGTTGATCATCTCCACTACGGTATTGAGCAGGACCAAACGCACGCCGGAGTAACCCTTGGACAGGGTGTTGGCTCGCAGCAGCATGGCGGCGCGGACCACGTCCTCCGGTTGGGGATCGCCGGTGCCCGCGGAATGGCTGTAGATGATGCGACGTTGAAGCTCGGCGCTCTGCTCGGGGGAGATCTGGATACGGGCGAACTCGCCGATTCCGGTGGTGACGCCGTAGATGGCTTTACCCTCAGCCACGCACCGTTCGATGAGGTCGCGGGAGCGTTGCACGCCTTCCTGGGCCTTGGGGGCGATGGTGACGGTGGCGCCCTCGCGGGCTACTGCGCAGATCTGTTCGATTGAGAGTGAGCTTCCGTCCAGCGTAACGTCCATGTGTGTTCGTCTCCGATGGCCCGGGTTCCAGGAACGCTTCCCCGACCGCTCCACCTTGATTCACCCGCGCCCTGCGAAGATGCTGCGACGCGGTTTTCATGGGGGCAGCGTATGTCAGCCGTGAGTCGGGAGCAAGCGCCTGCAGCCATGTTCACGGGTCTGTGATAGTGTAGTCCGTCCCCCACCTCGAGATCCGCCCAGGGGTCGGATCAACGAGATGGGCCACCCGTCGGGTGCCATGCTCACCCCGAAGGGTGAGCATGCCGCAGTGCCAATCATGGCCACGCTGGGCGATGGCCATGGCACCCGGTGCCATGTTCGGAGGTCTGTGATAGTGCAGTTCGTCCCGCACCTTGAGATCCGCCCAGGGGTCGGATCAACGAGATGGGCCACCCGTCGGGTGCCATGCTCATCCCAAAGGGTGAGCATGCCGCAGTGCTAATCATGGCTACGCTGGGCGAGCCAATCCCCCGGTCAGCCCTGCCGCTCTGTTGTGATGTCTGGGTACGTATGGCAAAGGCCCACTCCCGGATGGAGGTTTCACCATCTTCACGTCAGTGACACCTTTGTACGCGCCGCCAGTGTAACACGGCCCCACCAACCCGTGGCAGAAGTCCCTGACTGTTGTTTGCCACTGTGTTTCCGATTGCCGGCTTCCAGATCCACTTGGTCGAGGATGGAGTTTGTGTGGTTTCCGATGCTCTCCACTGCGTTTTTGAGTACAGGTGTCATGGTTCGACACTCCGTTGCCGTGGCGTGGTTGATCCCCTCTGTGGTGAACCGTCACGTTGTCTTCTTCGCATGGGTCATCCTGACGAACGATTCCACGTCTAGCGCCCGAAGTGAGAGCCGTATGCGGTGATCTCGCCTGTACGGATCTATGGGGGGGCGGGGCAACCTGGGTTCTGCAGCAACCTATCTTGGAGGATACTCAAGCTCAAGATGATGCAGTTCAGTCTGTGCGGCGCATTCCTGGATTCTGGGCTTGACATTTACGTCGGATGCGGTTAGTGAGCCTAAGTTAGACACATCGGACTTGGTGTTGGCCGGGAGCATGAGAGTGCGCCCGGATAGACACTGGGTATCAAGAGTAGGGCGAAGGAGGTTCGTCAGTTCCCCGCCCCTCGGGCAAGGCGCGGTAGGTGAGTCGGTTGGCGCGGTGCGGCCGTCTTCCTGCGCCGGCGCAGCACATCTTGTGCGTACTTGTCACCGAGGAGCCAACTCAAGGAGATCCTCAGATGCGTAAATCCATGTTCATGGCTGTTGGCGGAATACTGCTATCCTGGACGGGTGTTCACGCGACCGACCTCGTGATCGCCGTGGTCCCTGACGTAACGCAAGCATCGCAGGACGAGGTGGTCACCTTCGAAATCTACGGAACACTGACGCCGGACAGTGAGGGCCTCGGGCTGATCGGTTTCGACTTCGACCTCGATGGGGTTCTGTTCCCCAGCCAGTTGGTGGATGGCGCGGGCATGGAGAACTTCGTCGGGGACGAAGGTCTGACTTCGCCGGACGGGTACGGCGGGACGTTGTCCGGCGCGACCCTGCTTCAGGTGGGCGGAGGACAGAACACCATCGGTAACACGGCGGTAAACGCTCCATACCCGATTGGCGATCCGATCGATCTTGGGGTTGCCAACACTCCACAGGTTATCGCCGAGGGTTCGTTCACCATGCCCGGCGAGGACATCGCCCTGAACGTGACCAATTGCTTCGCCAACGTAATCACGTCGGACACCGCAGGACCGGTCTATCCGGTCGAGTCGGTGGGAACCTGCGCCGACGCTACCGTCACCGTGACAAGCGGGCCCTGCAGCGACGGTAACCCCTGTACAGAGGACGTCTGGGACGGTGAGCAGTGTGAATACACACCGCTTCCCAACGGCACGCCCTGCCCCGACGACGAGGACCCTTGCACGTGGGACAGGTGTGCTGAAGGAATATGCGAGCACCCGACCTGCGTAGGCTGTCCGGTGATCTCGCGGCAGCCGCAGTGCTTGGCGGTCCCCGTCGGAGCGGACGCGGTCTTCACGGTTGGGGTCAGCCCCAGCATGGGCAGCGTGCAGGTGGAGTGGTTCAAGGACGACGTGCCGGCAGGCAGCGGGGATGAGCTGATCATCCCGGACGTTCAGGCGGAGGACCACAACCTCCAGGTTCGCTGCCGGGTGACCGACAACTGCGGGACGACCAACAGCAACACGGTGCTACTGAGCGTGGATATCAACGTCGTGTATGGCGACTCCGACGGTGATTGCGACGTTGACTTGGACGACTACGCGGCGTTCCAGCGCTGCTTCACGCAGGCAACCCCGTCGACTGCCTGTCTGGCGACGTTGGATCTTGATTCCGACGGCAACTTCGATCTGGACGACTACGCACTGTTCTTCGGGGAACTGGGTCCTACGGGGGGGGCGTGCTCTTACTCGGACGTTTGGACCACCGACGTTTCCCCGGGCAACGAAACGGTGTACGACTTTGGGACCAACGGCCGCGCCATCCCCGCAGACTTCTTCAAGCCCGGATCGGACCCCTTTGCCGAGGAGGTGGAATGGGCCGGCGTCGCTTCGGTGGATCCGGATGATCCCGACGGAGCGGACACCCAGGTGGTCCATGCTCCACTGCGATTTCCGGCGTATGATGGTCAGCCAATCGTGCGGCAGGTGGAGGCACGCTTGAACGCCCTCTCGCTGGTGGGGAAGGATCTCATCATGGTGAGCAGCAGCGGTGTGGACACCGCGTGGTACGTCTCTGCCACCCTTTCCGAGGTCGATCCCGGATCGGGAACGATCACCGCCACGCTCACGCACGACAATGGAGGTGTGTTCGACGCGGTGCTCTACGTTCAGCCGCTGTTCCTGTTCGCTCATGCTCAGGATGTTGACGACTATTTCAATCTGCAGATTCCCATTGAGCAGGTTCGGCTGCTGGAGTTGGATACCGGCCTGGATCGGCAGGCGCCGATTGTGCTGCAGTTTTCGGATCGCCCGTTCAGCATATCGATCCCACCTGGGCTGAACGTGTTTCCCCATCTGTGCGCCATGGGTGATTTCGTGCCCGGAGTGGACACCAGCGGGGGCCGCGCCCAGACCACCTGCGTCTCCCACATCACCCCGGAGGACAGACACTACTTCTGCCCGCCCGAGTGCTTTGAGTGTCAGTGTACCTACGAGCTTGCGGTGGCGCTCAATCCCGCGTGCCCTGATACGCCGACCGAGCGCCGCGTGCAGGTGCTGTGTACGAACGATATCCTCCCTGATCCGGACGGGACGTGTCCCGACGCCGATCCCGATCCGTGCCAACCGAAGCAGGACATCAGCGGACCGTGTCCACGGAAGGACGGCGTGGTCTTCCGAGGACTCTACCAATTGGATGATCAGAATCCGTGCATGGCTGTCCTGCCGGAAGCCTGCGACTGACTGGCAGTGCAGAGCTACGTGTCTGAGTGGAACAGGGCCGTCTTGGCCAGAGACCTCCTCGGTTGCCCCCGATGGCAAGGAGTATGAGTGATGCTGCGCAACAGATCGATGACGTGGTTCAAGGCTGTGCTCGCACTGTCCCTGGTGGGCATGTTGGTTGTCCCTGCGGCGGTCCGTGCGGATTCTGTACTGTTCGCGGTGGAGGGCTATACCGAGGAGCAGGCCGGGCTGTATACCGTGAACTCCAACGGCACGCTTAATCTGGTGGGCAATATGGACCAAAGCGTGATCGAAGCCTTCGGTCTGAGCATAGAGCCCAGCACCGACGTGCTGTTCACGATCGTGGAGTTGGACGGCAGCGCGACGCGCTACTTGGCGACCGTGGATCGAACGACCGCGGCGGTGACTCTCCGCAACGCTCTTCCCGACCTGCTCGAGGACATCGCGTTCAGAAGCAACGGCGAACTCTACGGAATCGTCGGCAAGGACGGAGCTTCGCCAGGCGACCTCGTGATTGTCGATCCGGTCAGCGCCGATTTCACCGCTACAGGTATCAACCGAGGTGCGCAGTTCGGCCACTCGATCGCCTTTCAGCCCGGAAGTGGGCTCATGTATCACATGATGGATGTGGACGTATCCGAGTGTCAACTGGAGTCCATTAACGTCGATACGCAGAACATCACCGTCATCAACTCCAACGTCGGTGGTGGATCCATCTACTGGTTTGACGCGATCGCTTTTCATCCGAGCGGTCAGCCGTTTGTCGGTTACTCGTTTGATGAGTACCACCAGATCAACCCGGTGAATGGGGGTCTGAATCCGCTGGGCTCGACGGGGCTCGAGTTCATGACGGGCTTGGCGTACTTTGGCGAATCGCCTCCTCCCCCCGACTGCAACAGCAACGGCATTCTCGACGCCTGTGACGTCGATTGCGGGGCGCCGGGGGGGCCGTGTGACGTCCTGGGATGCGGAGCCAGTGCGGACTGCAACTCCGACGGCATCCCGGACGAGTGCCTGCTGGCTGAGTGTTCCGAGATTGACGTCGTCTTCATACTGGACACTTCGGGTTCGATGAGCGACGAGATCGACGGTCTGTGTGACGTGATCGGCGACGTGATCGACGCTCTAGCCCAGCAAGGTCTGACCGTCAACGCGGAGATCTTGAGCATCTGGGACAGTACCCGCGCCGCTGGGGGGCAGGGCGATGTGTCCGGCGGTGATGATGGTCTTCGTGGCGAACGCGTCGCTTGCAGTTGCTGTACCAACACGGTGCAAGACCTGTACGGTACCACAACGCCCGGACTGCCGGAGATCCTTGGCGATTGTGGAGGTGACGGCGTCGAGGGAGAGAGAGAAGAGTGGGGACCCGCTACGGCGATTGTCTCAGCGAACCGGACGTGGACAGCGGACGCAACTCGGCTGATCATTCCGCTGACTGACGAGGGGCCGCGATGCGGTGACCCGGTGTACGACCCGGGAAGCGATCGGGACGCGATAGAGCACGCTATCCCCATTGTGAACTCCAACGGCGTGGTGGTGTCGCCGGTCATTGGCACGCCCTTTCCCCCGGATGTGCTGACCCTGGCTGAGGACCTCGCCGCGGGCGGTGCGCCGGGCGGGCGTGTGTTCCGTACCGACGTGCAGGATCTGGCTGACGACATCGTTAGCGCCATCACCGAGGCCTGCAGCAGCGCGACGGACTGCAACAGCAACGGTATACCCGACGACTGTGACATCGCCGCCGGGACCAGTCCGGACCTCGATACCAACGGCTACCCTGACGAGTGCGAGATGGAGTGTTACCGTTGCGTGAATGGCTCGCTCCAGACTTTTTCGGGGTCGCCCGACTCTCCGGTTCATTGCTACGAATCCGGCTTGCACCCGATCGATTCCCTCCCCTTGGCGTGTTATTCGTGGGACGAAACTGCTGACGCGGATCCACCGCATTGTGGACCCTGTTGCGAAGGCGGCTCGACCAGTCGCGATCCCGTACACCTCTTCTCCGGTGAGAAAATCGAGACGGTGGAGGATCTGCGGATTCCGGGCCGCGGGTTTGACTTCGTACTTACGCGCACCTACCGCAATCAAGCCGAGCGCCTCACGATCCAGGGCTGTAACTGGGACATGTCCTACAACATCTACTTTGAGCTGGACGGAGACCTGCTCGTATTCCACTCGGGGGATCTGCGGCGGGACGAGTTTCACGAGCAGCCGGTCGGCAGCGGCCAATACGTGCGCGGTGAGTACCTGCGCACCGCGCAGATGGACGCACTCGGCGATCCGATCACCATGACCCACGCCGATGGTAGCATCTGGACCTTCAATCCCCTCGACGGTTCCGCCAGCGCGGGCAAGATCGACAGCATCGTCGATCGCAACGGTAACACCATGACCTTCACCTACAGCCAAGGGTATCTGACCTACATCACCGACACGCTCGATCGGGTGATTACTTTTTCCTATAATGCGGACGACTATCTGGAGACAGTCACCGACTGGGCCGGTCGCCAGATCACGTACAGCTACTACGAAGACGGCAGCCCCTACGGATCTGACTGTGACCTCGCGTCGGTCACCTGTCCATTCGTCGAGTACGCCGCTCCGGACTTCCTCGTCCCCCCCAGCCACGAGTTTCCCCTGGGCAAGACCTGGACCTACACCTACTTCCCCGGGGAGATAGACGACCGGCTGAAGCACAATCTACGCTCGATCACCGACGGTAAGGGGCAGGAGTACAAGGTCATCACCTACGAAACCACTCCAGCCAGCCCGGACTATGACCGGGTGATCCTCCAGGAGTTGGACGGGGATCCCATAGATTATGCCTACACCATGCTGGAGCCGTCATCGTCGAACGGCTTCGCGGTAATGCGCGCCACGCTCATCGACCGAGTCGGCAACGTCGAAGACCATTACTTCGACGAGGGGCACCGACTGGTCATGAAGAGGCGCTACCACGCCGCCCGCAACGGAAGCGGGTATTCCGAGACCCGCAAGGTCTGGGACTCGAATTCCCAACTCGCCTACCACAAAGCCCCCAACGGCGACGCGGTACTGAGTAAGGCTGATGGCACCAACGCCGATCCCCGCGCCCGGGGCAACGTGCTCACGCGTCAGCAGTGGCGCTCGCCCGACGATCCCGCTCCCCTCACCGAGCGCTTCGATTATCTCCAGGGCCTCGGCGGCTGCTGTGGTGGTGGTTCGAACTTCGTCAAGTGGTATAAGGACGCCCGCAGCAACGTTACTTCCAATGGGTTTGATGAGCGCGGCAATCTCATACATACGCAATACCCCATCGCCTCGATCGTCGAGGACTGGGAGTACAACTCCAACGGACAGATGACCGCCCATGTTCTCCCGGAGAATGGCAGCGGTTACCG